>JASFUT010000139.1:0-8282 GCA_050050175.1 Chromatiales bacterium | reverse complement strand
AGGTAGCTGAAGCCCGGATCATCGTGGATGCGCCTGTCGTGGCGGCTGCTGATGTCCACGAGGGAGCCCAGCCCGTATCCGTGGAAATCGGCAGGCTTGATGTGACCCCACGGGAGGGCGTGATCCAGAGAGCGCTCTCCCTCCTCGTCGGAGCTGGAGGCGAACGGGAAAAGGATGTCCGGGACCACGCCCCGAAACTGCGTGCTGTCGCCGTTGACCCGGTAGAACTGGGCCATGGTCAGACGAAGGCGGCCCAGGTCGTCTTCCCCGCGGACGAACCGGTCCAGGTCGACGAGGGTCTGCACCGTGCCCTTGCCGAAGGTGGGCTCGCCGATGATGATGCCGCGCCCGTAGTCCTGGATCGCGCCCGCGAAGATCTCGGAGGCCGAGGCGCTGTGGCGGTCCACCAGCACGGCCAGGGGTCCGGAGTAGACGACCTGGGGATCCGGGTCGCTCTCCAGCTCGAGCTTGCCGGTGGAATCCCTGACCTGCACCACCGGGCCCTGCTCGATGAACAGTCCGGTGAGCTCGGTCGCCTCGCTCAGGGAACCGCCGCCGTTGTGGCGTAGATCGATGACGATGCCGTCCACGCCCTCGGCGGTGAGCGAATTGAGGATCCCCCGCACGTCCCGGGTGGTGCTGCGGAAGTCGGCGTCGCCCTCCGAGCGGGCCTGGAAGTCGCGGTAGAAGGCGGGTATCTCGATCACCCCGATGCGCATCCCTTCCAGGCCGTCGATGACCTCGCTGCTGGCCGCCTGGTCCTCGAGCTTGATCTCGTTGCGTACCAGACGGACCTCGCGGGTGGGCCCGCCGGCCGCCGCGCTGTCGGGCATCAGCTGGAGCCGGACCACCGTGCCCTTGCTGCCGCGGATCAGGTCCACCACGTCCTGCAGACGCCAGCCGATCACGTCGACCATCTCGCCGTCGTCGTCCTGCGCCACGCCGATGATCCGGTCACCCGCCTGCACCTGCCCGCTCTGCTCGGCCGGCCCGCCCTTCACCAGGCGCTGCACCTCCGTGTACTCGTTCTCCGTGCTCAGCACCGCGCCTATGCCCTCCAGTGACAGGCGCATGCTGATGTCGAAGTTCTCCGACGAGCGCGGCGACATGTAGCTGGTGTGCGGGTCCAGGCGCGTGGTGTAGGCGTTGATGAAGAGCTGGAAGACGTCGTCCGCGCGAAGCTGCCGGGCCCGGGTCACTATGCCCTCGTAGCGCTTCTTCAGGGTCTCCTTGATCTCGTCCTCCTTCTTGCCGGAGAGGCGCAGGCTGAGGATGTCGTTCTTGACCCGCTTGCGCCAGAGGTCGTCCTGCTCCGAGCGGTCACCGGGCCAGGGCACATCGTCCCTGTCGAACCGGTATTCCTCGTCCCGGGTGAAGTCGAGCTGGCGGTTCAGCACCGACAGCGCGAACGCCACCCGATCCTCCACGCGGAAGCGGTAGATGCGGAAGATCGAGAAGGCGGGCTCCAGGCGGGCCTCCTTCAGGGCCTCGTCCAGGCGGTCACGATAGACCTCGAAGGTGTCGATGTCGCTCTGCAGAAAATAGATGCGGTTCGGGTCCAGGGAGTCCAGGTAGTCGTCCAGCACCTCCGACGACAGCTCATCGTCCAGCTTGAGGTCCCGATAGTGATACCGGTCGATCACCTTGGTAATGATGAACGCCGTCTGACGCTGGCTGCGATCCGGCACCAGATCCCCGACCGGGACCTCCTGCACGGTGGCGAGCGCGGGCAGTGCCAGGATGAGTAGACAGAGGAGCGCGAGCAAGGGCTTCTTGAGCGTCATTGGACCAGACCGTAGTTGTGCCGGCTGTGTGTTGGACCCGTGCGCGGAAGCGAGGGTTCCGGAGTGCAGTCGACTAAGTTTAGCACCAATCGGCGGCACAGGCCGCGTGCTCAGGGGCCATAGGTCCGTGGACGGAGTCCGGTCACCAGCTCGAGATAGTCCGGGCGCTCGGGTCCGAGAAAGCCGTGGCGGACGAGGAAATCGATCATCACCAGGTTGACGTTGCGCTTGAACGCCTCGCCCCCGCGGAGCGTCTCCGCGACCCGATCGAGGGGCCAGAGGTGGAAGGACTCCACCTCCCCGTCGGTGCAGCGCGGCTCGAAATCGGGAGGCAGCGCGAGATCGTAGCAGTAGAGGGTGTCGGGCTTGAACCCCTGGGCGCTGTCGCGGTTGTAGGTGACCGCCCCCACCGGACGGGCGCGCGCCGCCAGATCCGCCGCAATGCCTGCCTCCTCGCGGCACTCCTTGGCGAGATTGTCCGCCAGGGTGATGCCGTAGGGCAGGCCGCCGGCGACCAGGTTGTCGAGCTTCCCGGGATAGCTGATCCGATCAAGGGCCCGGCGGGCGACCCAGAGGTGCAGCCGGTCGCCGTCATGGACATAGCCGTTGAGGTGCTGCCCGAAGGTTCGGATGCCGAGGAGGGCGGCCGCCCCCCGGTCGACGAGGAACAGGGCGCGCTCGGGCGTGCTGTGGGTGACGGCGTAGGGCTCGCCCTTGACGCGCTCGAGAAGCCCGCGCTCCACCAGCGCCGGGAGCACCCCGGCCACCGCGCGGGTGCGTGCTTCGAAGCCCTGCACCCCCCGGGCCAGGGCGACTCCCCCGCCGGGCCCCGCCTCGAACACGGCGGGCCACTCCCGCAGTGCGCGCACCACCTCAGGGAGGACCTTGCCCACCTGGCGCCCGTCCACCAGGAAGGGGCGGAAGCGACCGGGGTCGTGATCGTTGCTGAGGCGGATGTGGTCCAGGAAGTCCATCGGTCCTTCAGTCCCGGGCGTTCCGCTCAGTCCCCGGCGACCCGTGCGCTGACCACCCGGGCGTCGAACAGCCGCGCCTGGCCGGCGTCCGCGAAGGGCCCGATCCCCGTGGGCACCATCCGGCGCTCTCCGGGGCCGAGCGCCACGCCACCGATGCGTCCCGCGGGGACCCCCCGACCCACGCTCCCATCCATTCGACGGAGCTCGATCTCCACGTCCTGCACGGCGAGAGCCGACTGGTTGCGCACCGCGACCACGAGCATGCGGTCGCCGTCCAGGGTCACGCCAGCCTGAAGATGGCGCTCCGGCCGATCGCTGATCTCCAGGCGGGCCAGGGATGCCGCCGCGGCCTTGCCCGCCGCCGACTCCGCTCCGGCCGCTCGGCGGAAGAAGCCGGCCGCAGCCGAGCGGTCGCCTCCGGCCAGGGCAAGCTCGCCGAGGGCGTTGTACGCCGTCGCGGTGGGCAGCAGGTCCACGCTGCGCTCGAGATCACGGCGGGCCGCCGCATCCTCTCCCTGGGCCTTGTAGACCAGACCGCGCTTGACGTAGGGCCTGAAGAACCCGCGGTTGTCGGCCACGGCCCGATCGTAGCTCGCCAGCGCCTCGGGATACCGCTCCGCGCCCGCCAGGGCGTCGCCCCTGAGCTCGTGGAACAGGGCCTCGCGCGGCTCGATCGCCAGCGCGGCGTCCGCCTCGCTCAGGGCCTTGACCGGATCGCCGGCGCGCAGCGCCTCGGTCCCCCGTTCGTGGTGCTCGTAGGCGGGGCGGATGCGCTGCAGGTAGGCCGTCCGGCGTTGGTAGGCATCCGCGCCCGTGACCAGTCCCGGCCGATCCAGCTCCCGGGCGGTGCGGCGGTTGTTCTCGACCCGTTCCAGGGAAGGCGGGTGGCTGGCGAACAGTCCGCTCAGCCAATCCTCGCGCCGGCTCTCGGCCAGGCGCACGAAGGTCTCCTGGAGCGAGACGGCCGCCTGCGGGTCATAGCCGGCACGCACCATGTAGCGCATGCCGAAGCTGTCCGCCTCACGCTCGGCGTCGCGACCGTAACGGCGGTTGACGAGCTCGGCCCCCACCGAGGCGGCCCCGAGGGCCAGGTCCGAATAATCCCGCCCCTGCAGGGCGACCCCCGCGGCCATCACCGCCCCCTCGAGCAGCAGCCCGCGCTCCATGCCCTGAGCGCTGTGGCGGGCGGCGGCGTGCACGATCTCGTGACCCAGCACCGCCGCCAGCTCGGCCTCGCTCTGCAGCTCGCCGAGCAGACCCCGGTTCACGGCGATCTTCCCGCCCGGCAGGGCCCAGGCGTTGGGCGTGGAATCGTTGATCACATGGAATTCGTACGGCAGGTCCCGATCGCTGACCGCCGCCAGGCGGTTCCCCACCTCCCTGACGTAGGCGGTGAGCGCGGGATCCAGGACGAAGTCCCCGCCCTGCGCCTGCCGGGTCGGCGCGTACTGCTCGCCGCCGATGGCGAGCTCCTGCGACTCGGAGACCAGCGCGAGCTCGCGCTGGCCCGTGACCGGATTGGTCGAGCACCCGGCGAGCGCCGCCCCCAGCAGCGCTGCGAGAAAGAAGGCCACGACCCTGGGGTTCGCAACAACCATCAGCTCCTCCGTCGGCGCGGCCGGGAAGCCCCTACCGCGCATCCGCGATCACCGTGCATACCAGGCTGCGCTCCCGCCTCGGCCCGTCGAACTCGCACAGGAAGACGTTCTGCCAGCGCGAGAGGCCTAGACGGCCGTCCACCACGGGAATGGTCTCCGAGGGTCCGACGAGACCCGCCTTCAGGTGCGCGTCTCCGTTTCCGTCCTGGGCATCGTGCCGCCAGACGCCCCGCGGGATGAGCTTGCGCAGGAGCTCCACCACGTCGGTCTGTACGCTCTCGTCCCAGTTCTCCTGGATCATCACCGCGGCCGTCGCCCCCTGCACGTAGACGGACACCAGCCCGTCGCGCACGCCGCTGCGCGAGAGCACGGCCTCCACCTCCCGGGTCACGTCCACCAGCGTCTCGCGCCGGTCCGTGCCCACTCGAATGATCTCACGCATCGCCACTTCCCCCGCCGGACCTCTCCGGCCAGTCAGCCGTCCCCGGCGCCCTCCCGCGACTTTATCCGCTCCCAGATGGCGTCCATCTCCTGCAGATCCGCATCCTGGGGCGTCCGCCCGCGCGCGGCGAGCTCCGCCTCCACGGCGCGGAAACGCCGCTCGAACTTGCTGCTCGCCCCGGACAGGGCCGCCTCGGCGTCGACGCCCACAAGCCGTGCCACGTTGACGCAGGCGAACAGCAGATCGCCGACCTCTTCCGCCAGGCGGTGCCGGTCGCGCCGCTGCGCCTCCAGCTCCCGTCCGATCTCCCGGGACTCCTCGTCCACCTTCGCCAG
Organism: Chromatiales bacterium; assembly: GCA_050050175.1. GTDB lineage: Bacteria > Pseudomonadota > Gammaproteobacteria > Chromatiales > Chromatiaceae > CAVQCX01. Next base: position 3,149 of record JASFUT010000139.1, on the reverse strand, counting down.
GGCACCGCTCGCGTCGCTCCAGTCAAAGCCCACCTTGGCGGCACGGCGCTGCAGCTTCTCCGCCCGCATCAGCGCCGGGAGAGCGCGGGCCACGCCGTCGAGGACCCCATGGGCGTCTCTGGCCCGGCGCTCCTCGACCTTGTGGCGCTCCCAGGCCAGGCGCTGCTCTTCGGCGCTGCCGATCTCCGCGTCCCCGAAGACGTGGGGATGGCGGCGGATCATCTTCGCGCTGATGGCATCCACCACCTGCGCGAAATCGAACCGGCCGGCTTCACGTGCCATCTGGCAGTAGAACACCACCTGGAACAGCAGGTCACCGAGCTCCTCGCGCAGCTCGGACATGTCCCCCCGCTCGATGGCGTCCGCCACCTCGTAGGCCTCCTCGATGGTGTACGGAGCGATGGTCGAGAGGGTCTGCTCGCGGTCCCAGGGGCACCCCCGGTCCGGATCACGCAGCTGCGCCATGATCGCCAGCAGCTCGTCCACGCGGGCCCCTGTCGACCGATCAGGGGGGGTCATTTCGGCAGCCCGCGGGCGAAGGGACGGCGGACGCCGGCCCGCGCCGGACAGCGCCGGCCGGCGTCCGGACCTGGGAACGCCTCCTCACGGGCACGTCGGCGATCCGAACGAACGCCTGGACCGGCGCACCCCTGCGCTCCGCCCCGAAGGCGGGGAAGGCCTGCCCGAACCGGCCCTGCTTGATGGCCGCTATGGCCAGGAGGTAGGCGGCCACGACGTTGCCCTGGCCGCCTCTCCCAGGAATTCGAATCTCGATCATGAGTGCGTCTTCGTGGGAAATGGCTGAATGTTCGGCGACCCGCCTGGGGTCCCCGGCGCCCTGACCCCGGGATGCGGAGGGTGCGCCGCAGCGGGAGAGGCGCACGAGCCCGGGCGCGATGCCCCTCGGGCGGGTCTCGGGGCTCAGGTGGCATCGCGTTACCTGCCGGCGGGGCCCAGTATCGGGAATTCAACCTCGATCCTGCAAGCGGAATGCGCCGTACTCGGGCCGGCGGCCGCTCCCTATTCACTATGCGTCGCAGGGTTGGTTACAGTTCAGCCCCGACGCAGACCCGCCAGGGGCTGTGCACGGGCCGGGGCGCTCCGCCGACCGCGTCCGGATCCGGCATTGACCAAGGTCAAGCCGTCGCGGGGGCGGGCGGATTAGGCTTCGCCGCGGCCATGGCTGGAGCCGCGCGCCTTGGGAGGGACCTGGGCCGGGCCGGTTCGGCGCCCCGGGGCGCGGCCCCGCACCCGCGATCGAATGCAGGCGACTATCCCGACGGGAGATGACCGAGACATGACCGACGACAAGCAGGACGACCGGGCCGACGAGGTCGATTTCGACCCGAGTGAGGAGCTCGAGCTCTCCGATGACGACATCCTGGACGCCATGGGTCAGATACCGGGCTACCTGGACATCAGCACGGAGGACTTCCGCGAGATCTATCACCTGGCCCATGAGCATGCGCTGAAGCGCCTGTTCGGCCGCGCGCACGCGGGCGACCTCATGCGCACCGGACTGGAGCCCGTAGGTCCCGAGACACCGCTGGACCAGGCCGCGCAGGCCCTCGCCGCCCAGAAGCTGAAGAGCATCCCCGTGGTGGACGCCGACCAGCGGGTGGTCGGCATGCTCACGGAGACCGACTTCCTGCGCCGGCTCGAGGCGGACACCTTCCTCGAGCTGCTGCTGCGCCTGGTGGCGGACTCCACCGGATTCAGTCACTGCTGCAAGGGGACGCCGGTGCACGCCGCCATGACCGCGCCTGCGGTCACCGTGACTCCGGACGCGGGGCTGCTCGAGATCGCCAACGCCTTTCACGGGCATCCGGGTCGAAGCATGCCGGTGGTGGACGCCGATGGCAGGCTGCTCGGCCTGATCATGCGCAAGGACTTTATCGGCCGGTTCCGCCTGGGGGCTGGGAGATGACCTTCAGGGAGTACATCCGCAAGATGCGTGGCACCACCCGGGGCAGCCCGCCGCGGGTGAGCAACAGCGAGATCCTGTGGTCCTGGATCGGCTCGTTCATCGGCATAGGGGCCGTCGGGATGGTCCAGCAGGTGTACTTCGACGGCACCGATCTCACCCTGATCATAGGGTCCTTCGGCGCATCGGCGGTGCTGGTCTACGGCGCGGTTCGCAGCCCACTCGCTCAGCCGCGGAACCTCGTGGGCGGTCACCTCGTGTCCGCCATCGTCGGGGTCGCCGCCTTCCAGCTGCTCCACGGCGTCCCCTGGGTGGCGGAGGCCACTGCGGTCGCCACCGCCATCGCGGTGATGCACGCCACCAAGACACTGCATCCGCCGGGCGGCGCCACCGCCCTGATCGCCGTGATCGGCTCCGACAAGATCCACCAGCTGGGCTTCCTGTACGTGCTGCTGCCCGCGACCACGGGGGCGCTGATCCTGCTCACGGTGGGCCTGCTGGTCAACAACATCCCGGCCACACGCCGCTACCCCGAGGTCTGGTACTGAAGGACATCCGTTCGTCCGGGTCCCCGGCGAAGACCGCCTGAGCACAAGCGCCCATGCTCTACCTCACCATCAAGCAGCTGCACGTCGTGTTCGTCGCCCTCTCGCTCGGGGGCTTCCTTGTCCGGGGCTGGTGGATGCTCCGCGGGTCTCCGCTGCTCCACCACCCCGCGACCCGCGTTCTCCCCCACGTCAACGACACCGCGCTGCTCGCCGCGGGGGTGGGGCTCTCGGTCATCACCCACCAGTACCCCCTCGCGCAGGAGTGGCTGACCGCCAAGCTCGCCGCACTGCTCCTCTACATCGTCCTGGGGACCCTGGCCCTGAAGCGCGGGCGGACCCCGGCGGCTCGCACCCTGGCCTTCGCCGGCGCTCTGCTCACCTTCGGATACATGGTCGGTGTGGCCGTCACCCGCCAGGCCTGGCCGTTGGCCTGAGTCTGATTCATCCGTTGTTGATCTCGATCAATTGAAACCCTGAACGCAACATCTAGGCTTCTCCTCTAGCTGAACCCCTAGATCTAGGGCCTACGCCAATAAGAGCCCGGAGGAGCCCATGAGCAGCCACCCAGCCCCCCTCGCCCGACTGCCCGTACGGGTGCGCAAGCGCGACGGCAGCGAGATCCCCTTCGAAGCCGCACGGATCGAGTCGGCCGTCGCCCGGGCCGGCGCGGCCACGGG
>JASFUT010000138.1:0-8318 GCA_050050175.1 Chromatiales bacterium | reverse complement strand
TGCGAATAGAGTTGAAAAGGCCAGGCGGACCCACGCCGTTCGGCACCGTCGCCCGGCAGTCCGGTGTGGCCGCATCAAGGCGCCACGCCGGCTCGCCGCGCATTCCGATGTCGCCACCCTCGCAATTCTCAGGAGTCCCAGTCATGCGCATCACCCACGCCCTGCTGCTCAGCAGCACCCTCACGGTCTCTCTGCCGGCCCTGGCCAAGGACTGGGAGGCGCTGCCCGAAGCACCGCCGATCCCGGCGGACAACCCTCAGAGCGCCGCCAAGGTCGCCCTCGGCAAGACCCTTTTCTTCGACCCGCGCTTCTCCGAGCACGGCACCCTGTCGTGCAATTCCTGCCACAACGTGATGTCCGGCGGGGACGACAATCGCCCCAACTCCATCGGCATGCACGATGCCCGCGGCGGCCGCAGCGCCCCCACCGTATGGAACGCCGCCTTCCAGTCGGTGCAGTTCTGGGACGGGCGGGCCGCCACCCTGGAGGACCAGGCCAAGGGGCCGGTCACCAACCCCATCGAAATGGGCATGGGCAGCCTCGACGATGCCATGGCCCGGCTGAAGCAGATCCCCGGCTACGTGCCGATGTTCCAGGCGGCCTTCCCGGACGACGCCGACCCGGTCACCGCCGACAACGCCGCCAAGGCCGTGGCGGCCTACGAGCGCACCCTGATCACCCCCGACTCGCCCTACGACCGCTATGTCAGGGGAGACACCGAGGCCCTGAGCCCACAGCAGATCAAGGGGATGGAGGCCTTCGCCTCGGCCGGCTGCACCGCCTGCCACTCCGGGCCCAACTTCAGCGGCCCGACCCTGCCCCCGGGAACCGGCTTCTTCCAGAAATTCCCGGCCTTTCCAGCCAGCGCCTACGAGGCGAAATACAACCTTGCGGAGGACACCGGGCGCTTCCAGGTCACGCGCGACGCCAAGGACATGCATATGTTCCGCGTCCCGACCCTGCGCAATGTCGCGCTCACCGCGCCCTACTTCCACAACGGGCAGGTGCCGACCCTGGATGAGGCGGTACGGGTCATGGGCAAGGTCCAGCTGAACAAGGACCTGAGCGACGAGCAGGTAGCGGACATCGTCGCCTTCCTCGGCGGGCTCACGGGCGAGTTCCCCGAGCAGACCATGCCGCGTCTGCCGGCCACGCCCAACCGGAGCGTGATCCCGCCGGTCGACCCCCACCTCAAGGAGAGCCCCCACCGATAAGCGGCGCCTCGCACGTCATCGGGGACCGACCGTCTGCTCCGGCCGGTCGGTCTCCGGCGCTGACTTCCGGCCTCCGCCCCGCCGGGGACAGGCCGGATTCGGCTGCGCCGCATCGGGACCGGGACCGCCGGCGAGGCTGGGTGGCGCCGATCCCCGCGGGAACCGCGGTCTCAGTCCTCCACCCAGCGCTGCACGTCGTCCGGGCCGGGCAGCCCGCCGGCATGCACCAGCCGGCCGTCCACGACCACGCCTGGCGTGGACATCACGCCGTAGGACATGATCTCCGCCAGGTCGGTGACCTTCTCGAGCTCGACCTCCACCCCCGCCCGATCGGCGGCTATGCGGATCAGATTGGCCGTGGTCTCGCAGCTCTTGCAGCCGCTGCCCAGTACCTTGATATGCTTCATCGGATCCCGAATCCTCCTTCTCTCATGCAGCCCAGTTGAAGACCCAGCCCACCAGCGTGAAGGCGGCCGCCAGTACCCCGGCGAACAGCGCCAGGGCCTGCCAGCGGATCACCTTGCGCAGGATCAGCATCTCCGGCAGGGACAGCGCCGCCACGCTCATCATCAGGGCCAGGGTGGTGCCCACGGCCACACCCTTGCCGAGCATGGCCTCGGCCACCGGAATTATCCCGGTGGCGTTGGAGTAGAGCGGGATGCCGAGCAGCACCGCCGCGGGCACCGAGTACCAGCTGCCTCCGCCCAGGTGGTCGACCACCCAGCCCTCCGGGACGAAGCCGTGGAACAGGGCCCCCACGCCGATCCCCAGCAGCACCCACCTCCAGATGCGCCCGACGATCTCCCGCACCTCGCCGAGGGCGTAGCGGTGACGCCCGGCCAGGGAGTCGTCCCGCTCCATGCCCGGCGTCTGCCCCAACTGGATCTGCCAGACGTAGTCCTCCACCCAGCGCTCCGGGCGGAAGGCCTGCATGAACAGCCCCCCCGCCCAGGCCACCGTCAGGCCCGCGAGGACGTACAGCGCCGCCAGCTTCCAGCCGAGCACGCCCACCAGGACCACCGCCGCCACCTCGTTGATCATGGGGCTCGCGATGAGGAACGAGAAGGTCACGCCCAGCGGGATGCCGGCCTCCACGAATCCGATGAACAACGGCACCGAGGAGCAGGAGCAGAACGGGGTCACCGCCCCCAGGCTCACCGCCAGTCCCCGGGCCTGCCAGTCCGGGCGGTCGCGGACCAGCTCGCGCACCCGCTCCGGCGAGAGCAGGGTCCGCAGCAGTCCCATCACATAGATCACGGCGACCAGCAGGACGAAGATCTTCGCCACGTCCATGACGAAGAACTGGACCGCCGACCCGGCCCGGCCGGCAGGTGCCAGGCCGAGCAGGCCGAAGGCGACGAGATCTCCCAGGTACTCGAACACGGGCCCTCCGCCTCAGCGGCCGGGGAGCCGGGCCGCCTCGCCTAAAGACCACCGCCCTGCCGCCGGACCGTCCCAGGCGTGCCCGCGCCCCGCGGTCGAGGTGCAGGTGCCGTCGCCCGGCAGGGAAGGGACCACCGTTCGCCGCCGCCCGCCACCCCTGGAGCCCGCTTCGGCACCCGTAGGAGCGCTCGCTGAGCGCGAACAAGTACCGCCAGGGGCCACCCTGCGCGGCCGACAGCCGCCCCTGGAGCCCGCTTCGGCATCCGTAGGAGCGCTCGTTGAGCGCGAACAAGTACCGCCAAGGGCCACCCTGCACGGCCGACAGCCGCCCCTGGAGCCCGCTTCGGCACCCGTAGGAGCGCTCGTTGAGCGCGAACCGCCCGCGGTCCCGCCGTCCCGCTCCCACCAGCGACGCCGGGGGCGTGGACGCCGGAAGCCGTTGCTGGATGCGGGACTCAGCACGCCCGCTATGTCCCCGAAGGGACGCCCGCCTCGTACCAGCCGCGCGTCGCGTTGACGATCCGCACCACCGAGAGCATCACCGGCACCTCCACGAGCACGCCCACCACCGTGGCCAGGGCCGCCCCGGAGTCGAATCCGAACAGGACGATGGCCGTGGCCACCGCCAGCTCGAAGAAGTTGCTCGCCCCGATCAGCGCCGAGGGCGCGGCCACGCAGTGGGCCACCCCGAGCCGGCGGTTGAGCAGGTAGGCCAGCCCCGAGTTGAAGTAGACCTGGATCAGGATGGGCACGGCGAGCATCCCGATCACCAGGGGCTGCGCCAGGATCTGCTCGCCCTGGAAGCCGAAGAGCAGCACCAGCGTGGCGAGAAGCGCCGCCAGCGAGACCGGGTGGAGCCGATCCAGCAGCCGCTCCAGCCCCGCCTCGCCGCCCCGGGCGAGAACCTGCCGACGCCATAGCTGGGCGAACACCACGGGGATCAGGATGTAGAGCACCACCGACAGGAAGAGGGTGTCCCAGGGCACGCTGATCGCCGACAGGCCCAGCAGCAGGCCGACGATGGGCGCGAAGGCGAAGATCATGATGGTATCGTTGAGCGCCACCTGGCTCAGGGTGAAGTTCGGCTCCCCGTCCGAGAGCCGGCTCCACACGAACACCATGGCGGTGCAGGGCGCGGCCGCAAGGATGATGAGCCCGGCGATGTAGGCGTCGATCTGCCCGGGCGGAAGCCAGGGCGCGAACACCCCGCGGATGAACAGCCAGGCGAGCAGCGCCATGGAGAACGGCTTGACCGCCCAGTTGACGAACAGGGTGACGCCGATGCCCCGCCAGTGCTCCCGGACCTGGTGCAGCGCCGAGAAGTCCACCTTGAGCAGCATGGGGACGATCATCAGCCAGATGAGGACCGCCACCGGCAGGTTGACCTGCGCCAACTCCACACCGCCGATGGCCTGGAAGGGTGCCGGGAAGAGATGCCCCAGGGCGATCCCCGCGGCAATGCAAAGGGCCACCCAGAGGGTCAGGTAGCGCTCGAACAGGCTCATGGCGCTGCCCGCCGCCTGCTTCGCGGTGACCTCGCACTGCACGCTCATCCTCTACTCCGCCTCCAGCCGCAGATAGGTGCGGTTCAGGTTGCTCCGGTGCCAGCTCTCGAAGTGCCTGAGTCGGCTGAAGGCCGGCGCGTCGGCGAGCCGGTCCACCGTGGCGTCGAGTGGCTCCCATTCGCTGACCGCCGCACCGACCTCATCGAGCAGCCAGGCGAGGTACTCGCCGGTGTCGCGCCGGGCCTTGTCCAGGTCGCACACGGCACCGTGACCCGGGACGATGACGGCAGGCTCCAGCACCCCGGCCTCCCGGAAGGCCGCCTCCCAGGAACGCACGTCCGTCCAGGGATGGATGCTGAGCATCCGGTCGACATAGATCAGATCACCGCTGAAAAGGACCTGCCGATCCGGCAGCCAGATGACCGCGTCCCCGGGAAAATGCGCGTCGCCGGGCCACCAGAGCACCAGCCGCACGCCCCCCAGATCCAGCTCGGCCCGGTCTTCCTCGACGGGCGGCTCCGCATAGGCAGGCTCGGTGCCATCGAGCCGCTCCCGCAGCACGGGCGCGAGGCTCGCCAGGTGCTGGTCCGCGAACCGCCGCTGGGTCTCCACGGTGCGTGCGAGCGCGATGATCCGCGCGCCGCGGTCGCGGAAATAGCCGTTGCCGAGCCACCGGTGATCCTGGCTCCCGGTGTTGATCACCCAGCGCACGGGCTGGTCGGTGACCTCCGCCACCGCGGCCTCGATCAGACGCGCCCCGGCGGCGGACGCACCGCTGTCGATGAGCACCACGCCCTCACCAGTGACGACGAAGCCCAGGTTGTTGTTGAGCGCATGATTCTCGTAGGTGCGCCCTGTCGTGGGGCCCACGAGCGCATAGACACTGTCCGCCACGGGCACCGCCGTCGGCGTGTAGGCCCAGGCATCCTGCAGCGGCTGGACCGCCAGCATCAGAGCCGCGACCAGCGTCCTCATGCCGCCGGCTCCGCACTCCGGACCGAGCCGCCCCGTCCGATCTCGTCGAGGTGCTCCTGCAGCCGCAACCGGTCCAGGGACTCGATGGGCAGGTTGACGAAGATCGAGACGCGGTTCTGGAGCTCGGTGAAGGCCCGGCGGAAGGCCGCCATCCGCTCGGCCTCGTCACCTTCGACCGCCGCGGGATCGGCCACGCCCCAGTGGGCGGTGATGGGCTGGCCGGGCCATACGGGGCAGGTCTCGGCGGCGGCGTTGTCGCAGACGGTGAAGACGAAATCCATGTGGGGTGCACCGGGCTCGGCGAACTCCGCCCAGTCCTTGCTTCGCAGCCCTTCGGTCGGATAGTTGTTGCGTCTGAGCAGCTCGAGGGCCAGGGGGTGGACCTGTCCTTTCGGATGGCTGCCGGCGCTGAATCCCCGGAACCGGCCTGCGCCCCAGCGCTCCACCAGGCACTCGCCCAGAATGCTGCGCGCCGAGTTGCCGGTGCACAGGAACAGGACGTTGTAGACGCCGTCGCTCATCTTTCCTCCCCCGTCGATGTCAGCCGCGGAACGCGGCCCGCGGCATTGCGAAGTCTCGCTCCCGTGTGCCCCGCTCCGCCTGCCTCAGGCGCAGCGGGGGGCGCCGGGGCGGTTGGGCATCCGCTCCAAGGTCATCGCGTCGCCTGCGAAGGGATCCTTTCCCTCCACGCCCTGCGCGGTCACCCGAAGCACCTCCCGGACCCACTGCGGGAGCTCCGGGTGAATCCGGTAGTGGATCCAGAGCCCCTGGCGCCGGTCGGTCACCAGACCGAGCTCACGGAGCTGCGCGAGGTGGCGTGACACATGGGGCTGGGCGGCACCGATGGCCTGGGTCAGCTCGCACACGCACAGCTCGCCGTGACGCAGCAGCAGGACCAGGCAGCGCAGGCGGGTGTCGTGCGCCAGGCAGGCAAACAGCTCGGTTGCGGATACATGCATTAAGCCAAATATACACTCCATCATATATTCCAGCAATGGAATGTAATGCCAGGGTCCCGCCGGACGCCCGGTCCGCGCAAACCCCTCCATCTCCGCCGGGTTTCGGCGTGTCCGGCTCGGGTATCCTAGGACCAGGGAGAATCCCCGGATTCCCGAACCCTGCCCGAAGCAGCATCCACGCCTTGCGATGACGACCCCCACGATCCTGCTCGTAGACAACGGCTCCAGCCGCCCGGACGCCACGCTCAATCTGCGCCGCCTTGCCGCGGCACTGGAGGAGCAGTCGGGGCGGAGCGTGCACCCCGTCTCCCTCCAGCACGCGCACCGCATTTCCCCCTCGGCGCTCGACGGGCGCCCCGCAGCAACCCTCGAGCCCTTCCTGCGGGAGCAGCTTCGCAGGGGCGTCCGGGACTTCCTGGTCCTGCCGCTGTTCTTCGGCCTCAGCCGGGCGCTGACGGCCTTCATTCCCGAGACGGTGGCAAGGCTCGAGCGCGAGCACGGCCCCTTCAGCCTGCGCCAGGCGGAGATTCTCTGCCCGTTGCCGGAAGGCGAGCCGCGGCTGGCCCGCATCCTCTGCGACAACGTCCGCTCCGCCGCGGGGGAGCGCCCGCCCGCCCGGGTGGTACTGGTGGACCACGGCTCGCCCCGGCCCCGGGTGACCGCCGTGCGCACACGCCTCGCCGAGCAGATGGGCGAGTGTCTTCCACCCGGCACGGAGCTGAGCCAGGCGGTCATGGAGCGCCGCGAGGGCCGCGATTACGACTTCAACGGCCGCCTGCTCGAAGAGGTGCTGACGGACATGGCGCGAGCGGATCCGGCCGCCCCCGTCGCGCTCGCACTGCTCTTCCTGTCGCCCGGCCGTCACGCCGGCCCCGGCGGAGACATCGAGGGTATCTCTCGCCGGGTGGAGGGGGCCTTCCCGGGATTCCGGGCCCTGATCCCGCCGCTGGTGGGCGATCATCCCGGTCTGGTGGAGATTCTCGTGTCGCGCCTGAGGACAAGCCTCCTCGAGGCCGATCCACAGCGCGGGTAGCGAACGCCCACGCTCCGCGATCGCGGCCCACAGGGAACCTGGGGCGGCCGCGTTCCTGTGGGAGGGGCCCTTCAGGCCGCGACCGCAAGCGCCAACTGAAGTCGTCGCGGCGCCCCACTGCAGGGGCTGCCGAAGGCACTCCCCGCCAACCGTCTACCGCCCATCGTCAACGGTTCACCGTCCGCCTGCGAGGCCTCCGCCGGCCACGCGCCCCGGGCGTCAGCGCGCCAGCACCTCGTCCCCCGTATCGTCGCGCCCATGCCCCCCGTGAAACGCCGAGTAGACGACGGGAACGAGCACCAGGGTGATGAGCGTCGAGGCGGTGAGCCCGCCGATCACGGCGCGCGCCAGCGGGGCCTGGGCGTCGGCGCCCTCGCCCACGCCCAGCGCCAGGGGCAGCAGTGCCAGGATGGTGGTGAAGGTGGTCATCAGAACCGGGCGCAGGCGCCGCCGCCCGGCCTCCGCCAGGGCCGCGTGCGTCTCCAGGCCCTCGCGGCGCAGCCGGCCCGCCTGGTCCACCAGCAGGATGGCGTTGTTGACCGCGATGCCGCCCAGCATGATGCAGCCGATGGCCGACTGCAGGTTCATGGTGGTGTCGGTGAGGACCAGGGCGAGGATCACGCCCACCCCGGCCAGCGGCACCGAGACCATGACCACCAGGGGGTCCCTGAACGACTCGTACTGGGAGGCCAGCACCATGTAGACCAGCAGCAGCGCCAGCAGCAGAGAGGTCAGAAGCTCGTCGAAGGCCTTCTGCTGCTCCTCGAAGTTGCCCGAGATGGTCAGATCGTAGCCCTGGGGACGGGGAATGCGGTCCAGCCGGCTCTGGATGTCGGCCGCCACCGACCCCAGGTCCCGCCCGGCGACATTGGCGGTCACCGTGACCAGGCGCTGCTGGTCCTTGCGCTCGACGGTCGCCGGGCCGCGGCCGCTCACGGTGCCCACCAGGTTGCGCAGCACCACCAGCTCGCCGTCCGGCGTGCGCAGGGCGAGATCCAGGATCTCGTCCAGGGAGCGCTTCTCGGCGTCCTCCAGCTGCACCAGGATGCGGTAGGAGTTGCCCTGGACCCGGAACTCCCCGGCCCTGGAGCCGGCCACGGCGGTCTCGATGACCTCGGTGACGTCGCGCACGGTCAGGCCCAGATCGGCGACCTTGCTCCGGTCGACGTTGATCTCCTGCTGGGGCATGCCGGCCTCGCGGCTCAGCTCCACGTCGGTCACGCCGTCCACGTCGCCGATGGCCTCGGCC
>JASFUT010000137.1:0-8342 GCA_050050175.1 Chromatiales bacterium | reverse complement strand
TAATCTCCGGGCATCACCGGACCGTCCAGCCGAGTCTGCTCCGAACCGCCCATCCGCTCATGTCCCGCCTGCGCGCCATCGCTCTGCTCTGCCTGCTGTGCCTGGCCCCGGACATGGTCGGGGCCGCCGCCTCCGCGCGCACCGAGCACCTGGAGGCAAGCTTGCTCGCGGATCACCGCTCTGTGCGGACGGGGGACAGGATCTGGGTCGGACTGCGGTTCGACATCATTCCGCACTGGCACGTCTACTGGCGCAACCCGGGGGATTCCGGCACGGCTCCGCGCATCCGCTGGCGCCTTCCCGAGGGCTGGGAGGCGGGCGAGATCCGCTGGCCCGTGCCCGCGCGCATCCCCGTCGGCCCGTTCGTGAACTACGGCTACGAGCGCTCGGTCACCCTCATGGTCCCCATCCGGGTGGGACCCGTCGAGGCGGGGCGGACCCTGGCACTGGAGGCCGACGCCCGATGGCTAGTCTGCCGCGAGGAGTGCATTCCGGAAGAGGCCGTGCTCGACCTCGGCCTGGAGGGGGCCACAGCGGCCTCCGAGCCGGACTCCGAGGCCGCCGCACACTTCGAGCGGGTGCGCTCCCGCTGGCCGGTCGCCCTCGAGGCTCCGGCGCGCTACGCCGTCGCCGACGGGCGCGTCCGACTGACCGTCGAGGGGCTCGACTGGACCGGCGGACGTATCGCCGACCTCTGGCTCGCCGCGAACGACTGGGGGCCGGTGGCACCCAGCGGTGAGCAGACCTGGGAGATAGACGACGACCGGCTGCGCCTGGACGCCCCCGCGGGGGACATCCCGCCCGACGGCCGCAGCCCTCTCGCCGGGCTGCTGGTGCTCAGCGAGCACAGCGGGGAGGAGACCCTGGTCAGCGGCTTCACCCTGGAGGCGCCGCCCGGTCGTCCGGGCGAGGGGCCGGCGCCGGTCGGCCCCGGCCTCCTGGCGGCCCTGGGCCTGGCCCTGGTCGGCGGCCTGGTTCTCAACCTCATGCCCTGTGTCCTGCCGGTGCTGTCCATCAAGGTCATGGGGTTCGTCGGCGAGGCCCGGGGCACACGCCGGCGTCTCGCCCTGCACGGGTTGCTGTTCGGCGCGGGCGTCCTGGCGAGCGTGCTGGTCCTGGCAGGGGTGCTCGTCGCCCTGCGTGCCGGCGGCCAGTCCCTGGGCTGGGGCTTTCAGCTGCAGTCACCCGTCGTGGTGACCCTGCTCGCCTATCTCATGCTTCTCGTGGGCCTCGGCCTGTCGGGGGTCCTCAGCGTCGGCCAGGGACTGATGGGCATGGGCCAGGAGGCCGCCGGACGCGGCGGAGCCGCCGGCGCGTTCTGGACGGGCGTGCTCGCGGTGGTCGTGGCCAGCCCCTGCACGGCACCCTTCATGGGCGCGGCGCTGGGGTTCGCCCTGACGCGCCCGGCCGCGGAGGCGCTGGCGGTCTTTCTGGCACTCGGGGCCGGCTTCTCCCTCCCGGTGGTGGCGCTGAGTCTTTGGCCCGCCTGGGTCCGGCTGGTCCCCAGGCCCGGCCCCTGGATGGGCAGGCTCCAGCAGCTCCTGGCCTTCCCCATGTACGGAGCGGCCGCCTGGCTGATCTGGGTCCTGAGCCAGCAGACCGACCCGGGCGGACTTGCCGCCGCGCTGGCCGGACTGGTGGCCCTGGCCCTGGCCGCCTGGCTCTATGCCCAGCGCACCGCCATGCCGCGGGTCGCCGCAGGGCTGGGCGGGCTCGCCCTCGCAGGCGCCCTTGTCGCGGTGGCGGGCACCCGGCCCGGTGCCCCGGGGGCCACCGGCTCATCGACCCCCGTAGAGGTCTGGAGCCCCCAGCGGGTGGAGACCCTGCGAGCCGCCGGACGGCCGGTGCTGGTGAACTTCACCGCCGCCTGGTGCATCACCTGCAAGGTCAACGAGCGCCTGGCGCTCACGACGCCCGCGGTCATCCGGGCCATGGACTCGAAGGAGATCGCCTACCTCAAAGGCGACTGGACCCGGCGAGACCCGCTGATTACCGAGGAGCTGGCGCGCTTCCAGCGAAGCGGGGTGCCGCTCTATCTCCTCTACGCCCCCGGCGCCGCCTCCCCCGAGGTGCTGCCCCAACTGCTGACCGAAGGCACGATCCTCGCCGCCTTCGACCGACTCTGAACCGGAGGAAGAGCCCATGCACGCGACCGCCCTCTCGCGAATCCCGACCCTGCTGGTCACCCTGCTGCTCTGCGCCTGCGCCGCCCAGGCCGCGCCGGAGGTCGGCAAGCCCGCGCCCGAGTTCGCCGGCACCGACACCGCCGGCAAGGTCCACCGGCTCTCGGACTACCGGGGCCGCATCGTCGTGCTGGAATGGACCAACCACGACTGCCCATACGTCCGCAAGCACTACGGCGCAGGAAACATGCAGGCGCTGCAGAGGGACGCGACAGCGGACGGCGCGGTCTGGCTGTCGATCGTCTCATCGGCACCCGGGAAGCAGGGCTATGTGAGCCCGGCCCAGGCGGATCGGCTGACCGCCGAGCGCAACGCCGCACCCACCGCGGTGCTCCTCGATCCGAAGGGGGACATCGGCCGCGCCTACGCCGCGCGCACCACCCCGCACATGTACGTGATCGACGCCGAAGGGGTGCTGCGCTACATGGGCGGGATCGACGACATCCCCACCTCCGATCCGGCCGACATCCCCAGGGCGAAGCAGTACGTCCGGGCTGCGTTGAAAGCGGTAGGCGCGGGTGAGCCCGTCGCAGATGCGGTGACCCGGCCCTACGGGTGCTCGGTGAAGTATTGACCGGCCGCCAGCGGAGTCCAAGCGCGGGCCCGAGGTCGGCGTCACCGCCTGAGGAAGAGCCGAGCGCGCCCGTGACCGAGGCACTGGACGACCTGGTCCGCTTCGCCGAAGACCACCCCCGACTGTGCGTGCTCACGGGAGCCGGGATCAGCACGGGGTCGGGCATTCCCGATTACCGGGACCGCAGCGGTGCATGGAAGCGCCCGGCGCCCGTCCAGTACCGGGACTTCCTGGCCGGGCACGGCACGCGACAGCGATACTGGGCCCGCAGCCTGGTCGGCTGGCGCTGGTTCGAGCAGGCCCGGCCCAACGGCGGCCACCGTGCCCTGGCATGCCTGGAGCGGTGCGGCCGCGTCGACCGGCTGATCACTCAGAACGTGGACCGGCTGCACCAGCGGGCCGGGTCCGAGCGGGTCGTCGATCTGCACGGCCGCCTGGATCGAGTGACCTGTCTGGGCTGCGGCGCCATGACGGCGCGTGCCTCGCTGCAGGCGCGTCTGGCCGAGGAGAACCCGGCGTTCGCCAGGCTGGAGGCGGCCGCGGGCCCCGACGGCGACGCAAACGTGGGAGCGTTGGACTTTGGCGCCTTCCGGGTGCCCGACTGCGAGGTCTGCGGCGGCATCCTGAAGCCGGACGTGGTCTTCTTCGGCGAAGGCGTGCCCCGCCACAGGGTCGTGGGCGCTCGGACGGCCGTGCTCGCTTCCGACGCCCTTCTCGTGGTCGGCTCGTCGCTGATGGTGTACTCCGGATTCCGGTTCTGTCGGCTGGCCCGGGATCACGGCCTCCCGATCGCCGCCGTCAACCTGGGCCGCACCCGCGCCGACGAGCTGTTCGACCTCAAGCTGCACGCGGAGTGCACGACCGCGCTGGACACGCTGGCCGCGGCACTCGGCGCGTGCGCCTGAGCTCCCGGCGCCCCGGGGGAGGCCGCCGCCGAAGGGACGGCGACCTCCGGCCCCCTCCTACCACATCATCAGGGCGCCCTCGCCCGACTGCTCCGCGAAGTACAGACGGATGCGCAGGATGTAGGTCCGCCCCCGCATCAGACGCGCCACGATCCGGGCGTTGAGATCGGTGCCGCTGTCGTCGTCGCCGTCGTAGTAGACCGGCCCGCCGTCCATCTCCTCGAACAGCACCATGACCGTGTCCATGTGCCCGAAGGTCTGCATGGTGTACTCGCGGCTGTATCGCGGGTGGATGACGTAGTCCACCTGCCCCCCCGCCTCGATGCGGATGCGATGGGACTCGAACGGGCGCAGCTCGGGGTAGGTCGGGTCCAGGGGCGGGAAGAACCGCCGCACCTCCGCCACATCGTCGTGGGACAGGCCGGGCTCGGGGATCAGGGGATTGTCCTGATAGCCCTCCGGCCGAACGATCAGGCCCGCCGGGAACTGATAGTGCATGATCGAGTCCTTGTCCCATTCGGACCCGGCGGTCTCGTTGAGCGAGAGCTTGTCGAGTATGTTGTGGCGGGTCTGCTCCTCGGTCCAGAAGTTGGGCGAGCCGGCGAAGTAGTCCAGTACCGCCGGCTCGTCCCAGACGATGCCTGCCTTGGGGTTCTGGTGCTCGTGGGAGAAACCGATGGCGTGGCCGATCTCGTGCAGCGCCGTGTCCCGACCGTAGTCGGTGGTGAGGTCCCAGCCGAAGTTCATGGTGCGCTCCGCCGGGTCGGTGGCGTAGTCGACGTTGTCCCGGCCCACGTAGGACCAGGACCCGTCGTTCTGGTCGAATCCGATGCGCAGCTCGGCATCCCCCGGGTCGTACACCTCCTCGAACTCCAGCCCGATCCTCAGCGCCTTCCACTCCGCGAAGGCCGCGCGCACCGCGTCCTTCTGGTCGTCGCCGCCCCGCCAGGTGGCGGGCTCGTCAAGGAAGCAGTAGTGCAGCACCGTTCCGTTGACCCATTTCTTCTCGGCGATCCGGATGAGCGACGCGCGCAAGGCGCTCACATCCGGGTCCATCGGCCGGCGCGGCACCTCCGGCACCTGGCAGAGCGCCACCTTTCCGTCTTTACCCTTCTTCTGTGCAGAGCGCGGTTTCCTGACCATTGCAGCATCCTCCTCAGTGCTTCGGGATCACGACGCCCGGGCGTCGCGCCCCTTCCGGGCCCGCTGTGGGCGGGTATAGGGCAGCCCTAGGGAGACCGTGTAGCACAAGGTCGGCGACCCGGCTATGACGCCGGCGCCAAAGCGGAGATCGGGCGGGCGGCCGGCTCGCGCGCCGGATCGGCGGCCCGACGGCTCGGGGCTCCCCGGCCGGGGCTGTCGCACGGCGGCGCCGATGGCGCGGCGGCCGGCGGCGCACCTGCACGCAGGAACAGGCTCGCGGTCTCGGTGGTACCGGCACGCCCGATGGTGCCGATGTTGACGTGCAGCTTGGAGCGCGCGAACGTCTTCTTCGCCGCCTCGACCTGCGGCGTGGCCCGCAGTCCCGTCGCCAGGCTCAGACCGAGTAGTATCTCGAGTAGTCGTTCACCGCAGTCTGTCTCCCATTCCGGGCGGGCACGACCACGGCTGGCGTACCACCCGGATCTCGATGTCTGTCCACGGCGGGTCCGATCCATGTGCACCGGTCCGCCGCCCCGGGCCAAGGGGTCTTCCATGGTCTCGACTCGGTATCGAGGACGTGCCGCCGGACTCTCCCAGGCCGATCTCGAGCCGGCCAAGTGGATCGCCCTGCTGGCCATGGCCGTCGATCATTACGGGAAGATCGTCGACCCATCCGTGTATCTCGAGACCCACCTCATCGGGCGCGTCTCCTTCCCCCTGTTCGCCACCATCATCGGCCTGCGACTGGCCCTGTCCCCGGGCCTTTCGGGCACCTATCTGAGGAGGCTGATACCCTGGGCCGCCCTGAGCCAGCCCGTCTTCGTCCTGGCCGGGAGGGACTGGTACGACGGCAACATCCTCATCACGCTGGCGCTGGGGGTGGGCGCGACCTGGGCCCTGAGATGGGGACGGGAGGGACAGCCTGCCGCGGCCGTCCTGCTGCTCGCCGCCCTGGCGCCGCTCACGTACTTCGTGGAGTTCGGCCCCCTGGGCGTGGTCATGGTCCCGGTGACCGCGGCGCTCGCCCGTGCCGATGCGTGGCGCGGGCTCCGGGCGTCCGGTCCCCTCGGCCTTCTCGCCAACGCGTCCCTGCACTGGCCCTTCCTCGGCCCGGAGGGTCTCACCGCCCTGCTGGCCGCGCCGCTCGCGGCGGCCTCCGCGCGGCTGCGGATACGCCTGCCGCGCCTGCCCACCGCTGCCTTCTACGCCTTCTTTCCGGGCCATCTCCTCGCCCTGCACGTCTATGGCCTGTACAGCTGACACTCTGCGACCACCGCGGGCCGCCCGGCGGACCTCAGCCGTCATGCAGGGACGCAAGGATGCCGAAGCAGCCGGCCCGCAACGGGAGCAGGGCCGGGCATCCGGGACCGGGCGGTCCCCGATTCATCCCGAGGCGACCGGAGCCCAGGCCCGATCGGGGACAGTCAACATGCTGCGCAAGTACGTTGTCGAGATGGAGGTTCCCCGGGGTCGGCTCGAGCTCCCCGGAGGGATTCGGCGCCATCGCGGAGGAATCCAACGGCGTTCTCGACCGGCTCGGCATCCGCATCCAGTGGGTGCAGTCCTGTGTGGCGACCGAAAAGACCTTCTGCGCCAATCTCGCCGAGAGCGAGGAGCCCATCCGCGAGCAGGCCCGTCTGAGCGGCTTCCCCGCCAACAGGCTCACCGAGGGGGTGACGTTCATCGCCCCCTCCACTGCACCGGGCGACACCTTGAGCGGGGTGGCCTGAGGTCGTGGCGGCGACCGGACGGCCGCCACCACCTCCGATCGCGGCTCCCGGCTCTGAATCAGGCGGCGCCGAAAACCTTCTGCAGGAGCTCGGTGCTGCGGGCCGCCGGGTTCTCCCGAATGCGGGCCTCCTCCTGACCGAGCTGGACGAACAGGCCGTCCACCGCCTTTGCGGTCACATAGCCGTCCAGGTCCAGGCTGCCGGGGTCCATGAATCCGCCCAGCATGCCGCCGAGACCCGCGGTCATGCGCTTGTAGGCGGCGGTGAGGTTCACCGCGGCCGTAGCCTCCTCGACGATCGGCCGGATCGCCGACTGGAGCCGCTCGCCGCTGGTGCGCCGCAGATAGCGGGTGGCCGCATCCTGCGGGCCGTTCAGGATCTCCGCGGCGTCGTCCAGCGTCATGCCGCGGATCGCCTCGGTGAAGACACCCACCGTCTCGGGCACCGCCCGCTCCGCCGCGCGATTCATGGTGGTTACCAGCTCGTCGGCGACCCAGCCCTGCCCCGCCGCGCGGAGGCCACTCTCCACCCGCTGCAGACTCGCCGGCAGGGGAATGCGCACTCCAGGATCGTCGAGAAAGCCGCCGGGCTGTCCGAGGGCTTCGACGGCCCGCCGGATGCCTACCTCGAGCGCCTGCTTCAAACCCCCGGCCACCTCACCCTGGGTAAGCCCCGCGGCGAGTCCACCGGGGCCCGGGCCGGACGCGCCGCCCAGCGCGCTGCCCGCCTGGTTCAGAAGGCCTTTCCAATCCGCGGCCGCGGGGGCACACGCGGCCGAGGCGAGCAGCCCCAGGAGCACCTGTCGTCTGTTCATTGCAGCTGTTTCCTTGTTGTCATGGCGCAGGAGGGTGGGGAGCGGCCGCTCACGCCTGATCCCGCCAGGTCGCGGCGGTCTCCGCGGCGAATGTCTCGAAGGAGCGGGGCGGCCGACCGAGGAGCGCAGTCAAGGCGGCCAGGTCCTCTGCGGACGCCACCAGGCCCCGTTCCTGGAAGAACGCGTACATGACCTTCAGATCCTCCACCAGCCAATCGGGCATCATGGTGCGCGCCTGCACCGCCCAGGCGTCGAGATCGTCGCCGCCGTAGCGCACGTCGCGCCCCAGGTGCCGCGCCCAGACGGCGGCGGTCCCCTCGCCGGTCAGCACGTCCGGTCCGACCAGGGCGTACGTGCGGCCGTGGTGTCCATCCTGGCTGAGGACGACGGCGGCCGCCTCACCGATGTCGCGCACGTCCACACGGCTCAACCCGACGGACCCCAGCGGCTGGGGGTAGACCCCGAGCTCGGTCAGGGGCTGCCTGAGCAAGAGATCGTTCTGAAAGAAGTTGTTCGGACTGATGAGCGTCCAGGGGATGCCGCATGCCCGAAGGCGCTCGGCGATCTCTATCTTGGTCCGGAAGTGGGGGACCTGGGGGGCCTTGTCCACGTCGTGGATCGATTGGAGCACGATGCGCTCGACACCGCTGGTCACCGCAGCCTCCAGAGCGGCCTCGCCCTGCGCCGTCTCGTCGGGGTCCAGGGGCGTCAGCAGGTAGAGCCGGTCAATCCCTGCGAATACCGGCGGCAGCGAGTCCGGGTCCCGAAGGTCTCCTCCGACGTACTCCGCATCGGGCTGGGCACCTCGGACCGCCTCTGGGGCGCGGGTCATTACCCGCACGTCCACCTGCCGCTCGAGCAGCGCACGCACCACCTGGGTGCCGACCGTGCCCGTTCCGCCGATGACGAGACACTTCACGGTGAGTCCTCCCGCCCCGCCAGCGCGGGGCCGCGTACATCCCGCGGCCGCCAGAGACGGCGCGCGCGCCATCT
>JASFUT010000136.1:0-8380 GCA_050050175.1 Chromatiales bacterium | reverse complement strand
ACGCGGGAGGACGTCGGGAGCAGCTTTAGGGAATGGACGATCATCGACGAGCAACCGGCCGATGTGTCGGGTGCACCCGGGTTCGTCAGGAAGGCCGGGCCGCGCTTCTTCCGGCTCCGACGGGAGTGAATGACGGGGACGGGTCGGCGTTGCCTTGACCGGCAGGGCCCAGCCTGAGGAAACCTCGGGGACGGACGACCGTGAGGGACGACCGCCTTCATGTGCCCGACAGGGAGGGCATCGGAGCCTCGCCGAGCGGTGGTCGCTTGAGAGGGCTCACAGCCCTGAGCCGTTCGCGCTCAGCGAGCGCTCCTACGGGGCGCGTGCTTCGTGCTCAGATCTCCCGCAGACCCTCCGACGGCTCGATGCGCGATGCCCGCAGGCCGCCGAGCATGGCGGCGGTCACCGCCGAGCCCAGGGTCAGGGCCAGGGCCACGGCGAAGTGCAGGGGCAGCAGCCTGCAGACGGTCTGGCCGGCCTCAAGCTGGGGGGCGAGCATGACGTTGATGGTGTAGGCGACCCCCAGATAGATGCCGGAGGCGGCGGCCCAGCCGGCCACGGCGGTGAGGGCGGACTGCACCACGGGAAACCAGACGATGTCGGCGGTGCGGAATCCCACCAGGCGCAGCACGCTCAGCTCCCGGCGCTTGCGGTCCACGTTGGCCCAGAGGCTGGCGCCCAGGGACAGGGAGAAGCCGACCAAGCCGATCACCGCGATCACCCAGAACACGGCGGTGAGGTTCCGGTCCATGGACTGGACGACTTCGATGTCCGCCGCCCGGGTGCGCACATCGATGCCTTCGCCCGCCAGCAGCTCGCGCAGATCGGCCACGTCGTAGATGGAGCGGGCGTAGAGGCGGAAGCTCGGGAAGGTGCGCTCGCCGTCGTCCTCGTCGCCGCTCCAGCCCATCCAGGGCACGGCCCGGCCGTCGCGGAAGTCCTCGATCGCCTCCACCAGCTCGAGGGTGGCGAAGGCGCCGTCGCGCGAGAAAGCCGCCGGACGGGCGACCGCCGCGACCCGCAGCGGCAGGTGGACCCGCTCGCTGCGCCCGCGGAAGCGCCGCGCGATGCTGCCGTCGACCGTATCCCGTGCCTCCAGCCGTAGCTTGTCCGCCGCGGTGGCGGACAGGACGATGTCCTTGGGGTCGACGGGCACCGGGGTGCCCTCGGCCAGCAGGGGCTCGCCGGGTGCGGTGGGGATGAGCTCCACGTCGATTATCTGGGGCGCGGAGTCGCTCTTGAGCTCGATGGTGGCGGCGATGCTGCGGGTCTGGGGCACGAGGAAGGCCACGTCCGGGCGGGCCGCGAGCCCCTCCAGCCAGGCGCGTTCGTAGCGCCCGCTGCCGACCGGGCGGACCTCGCGGTTGCGCGGGTCCTGCACCAGCTCGTCGACCATGCTGCCGACGATCCCGAACTTCAGGCCGAACAGTACCATCATCGGCCCGAGGACGGCGGCCAGGGCGAGGACGAAGCAGCCCGACATCTGCCACTCGTTGACATAGTCGCGCGCGGCGAGCCGCACGATATCGCGTATGCGTCGCACGAGCCCGCTCATCGCCTCACCCGGACACGACCGTCTCGGTGACCCTGCCGTCGCCCGAGCGCTTGGTGCGGTGCGAGAGCTGGCGCAGGCCGAGCTTGTTGATGTGCCGCCAGGCGTGGCTGGCGACGATGACGGTGATGTGCATCTCCTCCACCAGCTCGATGAACAGCGCCATGATCTTCTCGGCGGCCAGCGGGTCCAGGGAGGCGGTGGGCTCGTCGGCGATCACGATCGAGGGCCGGTGGGCGAGGGCGCGGCCGATGGCCACCCGCTGGCGCTCCCCGGTGGAGAGCTGCCCCGGCTGCTTGTCCAGGTGCTGGCCTATGGCCAGATGGCGCGCGAGCTCCTCCACGGTGCGGTCCTCCGGCAGCCCCAGCAGGCGGCGGGACAGCTCGATGTTGTCGCGCACGCTGAGGTAGGGCAGGAGCCCGCCCGTCTGCATGACGTAGCCGATGCGCTGCTTGCGCAGGTCGCCCAGATGGTTGCGCTTGCCCCGGGCCCAGAGCGCGCCCACGTCCAGGGGCGGGGCTCCGTGCTCGGGCCGGAAGCGGAAGGCGCCGGTGGTGGAGGGCTTGAGAATGAACGCGAGCATGTCGAGCAGGGTGCTCTTGCCGCAGCCGCTCTCGCCGATCAGCGCGATCTTCTCCCCGAGGGCGATCTGCAGGCTGGGGACCGTCAGCCGGAAGGCCACGCCTTCCGCCTCCCGGGTCTTGACCACGTCGCGCAGGTGGTAGATGAGGATCCGCTCGGCGGCGGAGGCGACGGGTCGACTCGGGGTCCCGGCGGCCACGGGCTAGGGCAGCATCTCCAGGGCGACAGGGAACACCGAGTCGCCGTCCACCGGACCTCCGTCGAGGGACACCCACAGGTCCGTGTGGTCGTGCAGGGCCCGGTAGTAGCCGATCTTCTCCTCGAGGCCGTGGATCAGCTCCAGCTGCCGCTTGGCGGGCCAGTCCTGCCAGTCCTCCAGGGACAGGCTCATCACCTCCCCGGTGTACGGCAGGCCCTCGATGTACTCGCGCATGAAGCCCATGTCGGCCAGGTTGCCGGTCCCGCCCGAGGTGCGGGTGGCCATGCCCAGGCGCTCCGGGTCCCGGGCGATGGTGGCGGCCAGGCTCTTCAGGTCGTTCAGGAAGTTGCGGGGCGACAGGAGCCCCTCCTCGGCGGTCTGCAGCACCTGTCTCATCACGTAGTGCAGATCGCTGAGCTGGTCGCGGGTCAGCAGCACCCGCACGTCCACCGCCTCGCGCCGGGGATCGCGAAAGTCCCGATCTACCAGCCAGGCGTCGAAGACCTCCGGGATCCGGCCGCCGTCGCCCGCCTGGAGGTAGCGCATGCGCAGGGCATAGCCCAGCTTGGCGACCTTGGCCTGGAGCGCTGCCAGCTGCGCGTCGTCGCTGCGCGCCGCCTCCTCGGCGGCGACGCGCATGGGCGGCACGCCGTTTGCGGCGTCGCGAACCTGGTCGGTGATCTGGCGGGCCAAGGCGTCAAGCACCCGGCCGAAGGTGCCCACCTTGCCGGTCTCCACGCCGTAGTAGAAGTCGCCGATGCCCGGGAAGTGCGACAGGTCGCGGTACTGGGCCTCCGCCGACTCGTGGTTGGGCGCCCCCGCGGGGGTGAGCAGGTGCAGGACGGAGATGGCGATGCCCTTGTCCTGGGCGAGCCGCTGCAGGGCGCCCGCGCTCAGGCCCGTGCTCCCCAGGGGGTCTCCGGCGGGGCGGGCCCCGGCGTCGGTGATGAGCACGACGTAGCGGGCGTCGTGGCCCTCCCAGTCGATGTCCTCGATCGCCTGGCGCACGCCGGCATAGGCGTCCTCGATGAAGTCCTCGCTGGAGACCCGCGCCGCACGCAGCTCGTTGACCCGGGTGAAGAAGGTGCGGGCGTCCCGCCCGTCCTCCAGGGTGGCGAAGCTGCGGGTGAGGTAGTCGAGCCCGTCGACGGCGGACGGGTTGTCGCGGAAGGCCACCAGCCCGAAGCTGACGTCCCCGGTGAGCCGCGCCTGGTCGAGGGTCTCGTAGATCTTGCGGACCGCCTCCCGGGTGCGCTGGATATAGGGCTCCATCGACAGGGTGGAGTCGATGACGAAGACGATGCCGGAGCGGTAGCGGCGGTCCTCCCCGGGCGCGGTCGCCGTGTCGGAGGGCGCCGTCTCCAGCGGCACACTGGCCACCTCGAGCATCCGGGCGCGCTCGCTGCCCAGGTACACGTCCTCGTAGCGGCGGATGGGCACCAGGTAGAAGTCGCGCAGGATATCCACGTGGGCGCTCGGCTGGATGGCCACTACGGGCGAGTCCTCGGGCAGCGTGCCCTGCTCGGCTGCGGTGTAGAGCCGGTCATAGGCCTCCAGGTCGCGGTCTTCCACCAGCGCCTTTAGGGAGTCGCGGTCGCGGAACAGCAGCACCCGGTCCTGTCCCGCGGGGTCCCGGAAGGCCACGGTCAGCCCCTGGTTCCACTCGATGGTCTCGCCGGCCGGGAGCCAGCCTGCGAGCGAGCCGTGGCTGTCGAGCCCCACCTGGAGCCACTCCGTGTCGCCGGCGACCTCCCGTTCGTAGACGTAGAAGACCGTGAACGGGGTGACGGCGTCAGCGGGCGCCGCTCCGGGGGCGGGGGCGAGCTTTGCGTCCGGCTTGGCAAGCACCCGCTGGAAGAGGGTCTGCTTGCCCTTCATGAGCAGGGGGCTGCGCGGCTCTTCGGCCCGGGCGAGCGCCGCCGCGGTCAGGGCGAGGGCAAGCAGCACGGAGGTGATGATCAGCCTGGTGCGCATGAAGATCGTCCTGTCAGCGCCATTGAAGGAGGAGCCGTCTCGCGCGCAGATCGCCCGCGGCGGCGGCAGCCTCCACCCGCCCTTCCAGGGCAGCCAGCCGCCCGCGGGCGGTGGCATCGCCCTGCTCGGCGGCCATGAGGTACCACTTGCGGGCCTGGGCGACGTCGGGCTCGTCGAGGAAGCTGTCGGCCTGGGAGTGGAACTCGGGGTCGGCCATGGTCCCGAGGGCCAGCGCCGACGCCGCGTGCCCCTCGCGGGCCGCGTAGAAGTAGAGCAGATAGGCGTCCGCGAGCTTCCCCGCGTCTCTGAACGCCTCGGCCTGGGCATAGGCCCGGCTCACCGCGGTGTCGGAGGGCGACTGCCTGAGCTCGGCGATAAGGGCGCGCGCCCGGTCGCCCTCGCGGGCCGGCGCCCGCTCCGGGGAGGGCGCCCCAGGGGCCTCCTCTCGACGGATCGGGGAGATCGCCGTCGGTGCGGCAGGCTCGACGGACTGCGCGGCCTCACCGCCCTCGGGCGGTGTCTCCTCGCTTCGGTCCAGGAGGTACCAGACGACCAGCGCCAGGGCGACGAGCACGAGGGCCAGGCGGATGCGCCCCTTGCCCCGGGGGCGGCGCCCCTCCGAGAGGATCTCGTCTTTGTCGGTCTTGTCCCAGTTCATCGGTGTCCAGCCGGCCCCCGGCGGTCGCCTTTCCCGGACCTCGCTGAGGCACTGCCGGGTGGGCGTCCGGCTTCCAGCCGCCGGACTCTCCCTTCAAGCTACCGCATTGTAAGGGCAGGGGGGGCAATGTGGAACGGCGCTCTGCCCGCGGCCCCGGCCACTTGCCCCGCGCTGGGGCTGCTGGCTAGAGTGGCGGCGCCCCCGCAGGGAGATTCAGCCATGACCGCACAGATCCTGCCCGGCACCCTGGCCCGCGCCGTGGACGACACCACGGCCCGGGCCCTGGCGAGCGGCGCGCTCCAGCCCATCGAGACGGACGAGCGGTTCGTGGAGGAGGGCGGCGTGCGGTTTCTGGTGCGCAGCGTCTCGAGCCTGGCCCGCAAGGCGCTCGAGCGGCTGCACGACGCGGGCGCCGCGGCGGCATCGCCCCGGGCGGCCAACCCCTTCCTCCCGCCCGAGCCCGAGCTGACCGTCGGCGCGGTCTCCGACACTCACGTGGCGATCCTGAACAAGTTCAACGTGCTGGATCGGCACCTTCTGATCGTCACCCGCAGGTTCGAGCACCAGGAGCGCCTTCTCGGGCCGGAGGACTTCGACGCGCTGTGGCGCTGCATGGCGGAGTACGACGCCCTGGGGTTCTACAACGGCGGCGAGGTGGCGGGGGCGAGCCAGCCCCACAAGCACCTCCAGATGGTGCCTCTCCCGCTGCTCCCGGACCTGGCCGAGGTCCCCGTCACGCCGCTGCTCGACCGCGTGCCCGACGCCGAGGGCATGCACCGGGTGCCCGGACTTCCCTTCCTCCACACCTTCGCTCGGCTCGCGCCGGGCCTGCACCGCAATCCATCCCGGGCTGCGACCCTGACCGGCGCGCTGTACCGTGCCATGCTGGCCCGTGCGGGCCTCCGGACCGTCCAGGCGGCGGACGGTCCGCGCCAGTCCGGGCCGTACAATCTCCTGGTAACCCGCCGGTGGATGCTGCTCGTGCCCCGCTCGGTGGAGTACTGGGAGGGGATCTCGGTGAACAGCCTGGGCTTCGCAGGCTCCCTGTTCGTCAGGGAGGCCGCACAGATGGACCTGATCCGGCGGCTGGGGCCGTTCGCGGTGCTGCGCGGGGTCGCGCATCCCGTCGCCTGACCGCGGGACCCCGGCTCAGCCGGCATGCTATGTTTGCGATTGAAGGGCTCCGCCAGGGTCGACGCTTCGGGGCAGCGGTCATGGCAGCACAACCGGTATCCAGCATCGCACGCACAGGGCTCGTCGGCATCCTGCTCATCGCCGCGGCGGGCGCCTTTCTGGGCATGGGACTGTTCATGCTGCACATGGGCAGGGACATGAGCACCATGACCGGCGCGGTCACCCAGATGGGGCAGGATGTTTCCAGCATGGCGCGCGACATGACGGTCATGACCGGTCGCATGCAGGTCATGGCCCAGAGCATGGTGGACGGTCAGGCGGCCATGGCGACGGACCTCAGGGCCATGCGGGGAGGGATGGACACCATGGCGGGGCACATAGAGACCATGAGCGGCGACATGCACGCGATGAACAGCAGCATCCGTGTCATGAACGAGAACATCGGCACCATGTCCGCGGCCATGGCGAGCATGAACGTCACAATGGGCGTCGTCTCTCAGCAGATGGGCAGGATGGGCTATGACATGAACAAGTTCACCCGCCCTGAATCGATCATGATGCCCTTCATGCGCTAGAACCTGCCTGCGCTGAAGAGCGTGGCTGGAAGCCGTCGCAGGCCGCGGCGGACGATCGCCGGGTCAGGTACAGGTCCGGCCTCGCAGGGAGTTCCTCCCTACGGGAGACTCCATGTGCGGGCCAGCTTCTTGCCTTCCGCGAGCTGCGCGGATGTCATGCGGAGCTTCAGGGCGTCGCGAAGCATCTTCGCTTCCTGGCGCCCGTTTTCCGCCGCCAGCGTCCACCAGGCATACGCCTGGACGTAGTCCTGCGGGACCGATTCGCCCGAGGCGTACATGAGCCCCAGGGTGTGCTGCGCCTTGATGTGACCCTGGGCCGCGGCCTTGCGATACCATCCGACGGCTTCGGCATCATCTTCCGGCACCCCTCTTCCCTCTTCGTACAGCCGCCCGATCCGGTACTGGGCCCCGGGGTCGCCCCGCTCGGCCAGAGGACGCCAGAGTCGCAACGCCGTCGCATAGTTGCCCTGGCCATACGCGGCAAGACCGTCCTCGAAGGGGTCGGCGGGCGCAGGGGCGGGCGCGACCGCGACGAGGATGAGGGCGACACAGGCGGTTCTGGTGGAGTGCTTCACGGCGTTACCTCCCTGGTGATCTTGCTCTCCGGGTATTCACCGTCCTGGCGAGAAGGCCTTGGGCGAGGGGGCATCGCTTCCGCGAGCCGGCGGCAGGCTCCGGCCCGCCGATCTGCGAACGACCGCCCCGTCGGGCACCCCGAAGTTGCGGGCCGGGTCCGAGACTGCATGGGCAGGCCGGCGGACGGGCGATCCGGACGTATTCGGGAAAAGGCCGGGCCGGAAGTTGAGCCCGGGTCGGCCGGGACGGCGAGAGAGGGCGGGGTCGGGGGTGCCCATGGTCAACTTCCGTGTCTCATTGAAGGCCTTCTCCATAGGCTGCCCCCAGTCGGCCATCCGGTCAACCTGAATTTCGGCCGGGCGGGGCCCGCCCCGCCCGCCGGCTGGCCCCGGGCGTCGGCCTGGACCTATCCCGATGCGGGTCGGGTCTCCCCGGTCAATCCCCGCGTCTCCAGGCGCTTGAGCCGACCGACGGCCGTGGCCAGCAGGATCAGGCTGGGCAGGGGGTCCCGGATGTCGAAATAGGCGAAGGCCCGAATGCGGGCGAGACGGCGCATGAGGTGCAACAGCTCGCGGGTCAGGGAGCTCTCCCGACGGTTCTTCCAGAGCGCGTACATGTAGGCCTCGAGCCAGATCCAGCCCACGCCCTCCCGGTAGTGCCCGGGCCTGCGCTCCGGTCTGGCATCGGCCCTGAACACCTCGTACAGCGCCGTCGGGATGTCCAGCCCCAATGCCGATGAGAGCCGCGTGGCCCTGACCACGCGGACGTCGGCCTTGATCAGCTTCAGGCCGCCATCGACGGGACTGCGCTTGAGCTCGACCGTAATGGCGCCCGAGTAGCGAGCGTGCTTGACCAGACGCGTCGCCAGCCGGATGGCCTCCTCGTCGTGAACGCTCTCGCAATAGGCATTGGCGCCCAGCTCATACGGGTGCTTGAAGAAGCCCTTGGCATAGGTGTGGAGCTTCAGACGCTGCACGCAGTAGGCGAGTACGGGCTGATGAGACCTGTCCACGACCATGGAGACGCCGATGCATCGATCGGCCCCTCCCGTGATCACCTCTTCGATGACCGGGAAGGTCCCGTTCCTGTTGTAGATCTCCAGGCAGCCCTCCTTCAGGGATCGGGCGTCA
>JASFUT010000135.1:0-8443 GCA_050050175.1 Chromatiales bacterium | reverse complement strand
GCCCGCAGGGCCTTTGCCGCCAACCACGTATTCAAGAACAATGGGAGCGGGGGCTTCACCGACACTGGCCAAGCACTGGGGCTCTACAACAGCTGGGGTGCCGCGCTTGGCGACCTGGACGATGACGGCGACGTCGATGCCTTTGTGGCCAACGCCGGCGAGCCGAACCGGGTGTGGCTGAATGACGGCGCCGGCAACTATGCTGACAGTGGTATGGAGCTCGGAGCCGAGAACAGTTTTGCCGTCGCCCTTGGCGATCTCGACGGCGACCGCGACCTCGACGCCTTTGTCGCCAACTCGGGGAATGACACCGTCTGGATCAACAGTTCAGCGCCTGCGGCAATCCAGTCGGATGTGGACGGTGATGGGGTCCAGGATGTAAACGACCCCTGCCCCGCCGATCCACTTGATGAGTGTGAGCAGAACGGTTCGTCCGCAGAGGAAATCGCCCAAGACGATGGCGGCTCCCTCGCAACCCCGGACGGTCAACTTGAGATCGTCGTTGAGGCGGGTGATGTCTCGGAAGACACTGTCATTTCGGCAACCGAGTCTGTGATTGCCGACCCCCAGGTTGATCTGAGTATCGGCACTGCAGGCGGCCAGGCGCTTGCAATTTATGATCTCGAGCCGGACGGGCTCACGTTCGACAACCCCGTAACCCTGACGCTGGAGCTGGATGTCAGCGCGCTCGATCCCCTGCAGCGTACTCAACTGGATATCTACCGTCAGGAGGATCTGGATGGAGACGGTACCCCGGAAACCTTCGTGGGGTTGGGCGCGACCTGTTCGGTGACCCAGCCAGGTGTGGATACCTTCATCGCCTCGTGCAGCGTCGAGTTGGATCACTTTTCGACCTACGCAATGGTCGCTCCTCTTGACAGCGATGGGGACGGTGTGCCCAACAACTTCAATGGCTACATCGACGCATGCCCGTCTGAAGACGCGACGGGATTCGATGTGGACGACAATGGGTGTATCGACTCCTTCTCAGGATTGATTGACTTGGTATCGGCGCTGGTCAGCGAAGGCGTCATAGATGCGAATATGAGAAACAGTCTCACCTCGAAGGTCGATAATGCGCAAAGCTCAGCCGATCGGGAGAAGGTTTGCACCGCAGTCAACGAGTTGCGTGCGTTTCAAGCACAGGTGGCAGCACAGACCGGCAA
Source organism: Chromatiales bacterium (assembly GCA_050050175.1). Taxonomy (GTDB): domain Bacteria; phylum Pseudomonadota; class Gammaproteobacteria; order Chromatiales; family Chromatiaceae; genus CAVQCX01. The sequence continues at coordinate 7,277 of JASFUT010000135.1, read as the reverse complement.
GAAGATATCGGCGGAGGCAGCCAACCTGGTTACCGATTATGCTGATAGCATCATCGCTTATCTGCTGAACAAGCTAGCGGCGGGAATTTCCTGCTAGCGCACGAAATCCGTTGCGTGCTCGGCACGACTGACAAAGAGAAGGGCCCCGCCGGGGCCCTTTGTTCTTTCGCCGGAGGGTAGGCGGGGCTCACCGTTTGAGCCACCAAATCCAGGACAATATGTCGTCCCCATCGGGTGCCAGCGCCGGGCATTGACCGCTTGCGCCGCCATGATCTCATCAGCGCCGCGGAACGGATGCCCGGTGTGAGAAGAACCGGTGCCGCCCATCGGGACGAGGCGGAGGAATCGGCTACCATCGCCACGGGAATGGCCGGCCCCCGAGACCGGCAACCACGAGGGGCCATGCTTCAGATCATCCGCTCCAATGCGGTCGAGTCACTCCTGGATCAGCTTGCGATGCGGATCCGCGGTGCGCCGTTGTCCTCGCCGTTCGCGCGCGAGGTGGTGGTGGCGCCGAGCCCTGCGATGGCCCGCTGGATCAACCTGCAGATGGCCCTACGGGACGGGGTGGCGGCCAACTTCGACTATCCCCTGCCGGCGTCGTTCGTCTGGCGGCTCGCCCGGGACCTGCTGGACGACCTGCCCGAGACGGATCCCGCCGAGCTGGAGGTGATGAGCTGGAAGGTCTTCGCCCTGCTACCGGCCATGCTGGGGGAGCCCGCGCTCGGACCGCTCCGCCGTTACCTGGTCCGGGACACCGAGGGGCTGAAGCGCTGGCAGCTGGCGAGCCGGATCGCCGACGTGATGGATCGCTATCAGCTCTACCGCCCGGAGCTGATCCGGGCCTGGGACGCGGGGGAGGAGGCGGACTGGCAGGCGCTGATCTGGCGCCGCCTGAGCGCGGGCCTGGACCGGCAGCACCGGGTCGCCTGGATCGGGCGGCTGCTCGAGGCCCTCTCCGGGCCCGGGCCGGCGTCGGGGCTGCCCGAGCGGGTGAGCCTGTTCGCCGTCTCCAGCCTGCCGCCCCTCTTCGTCGAGGTGGTCCACGCCCTGGCGGCGCGCACGTCGGTGGAGCTGTACGTCCACACGCCGACCGACGCCTTCTGGGCGGACCTGGTCTCCCAGAAGGAGCTGGCGCGCAAGCGCCTGGCCAGTCCGGAGGAGGCCGACCTGTGGGAGGTCGGCAACAGCCTCCTCGCATCCTGGGGACGCCAGGGGCAGGCCCTCCAGGACCTGCTCCTGGCCCGGGAGACGCCTGCCGAGGATGTGGACGCCTTCGCCGAGCCCTCGGCGGCGTGCCTCCTCGCACGCCTGCAGCGGGACGTCTTCGAGCTGCGCCCGATGGCGGCGGAGGCGGAGCGCACGGCGGTGGAGCCCGACGACTCGCTCCAGGTGCATGTCTGCCACAGCGCTCTCCGGGAGTGCCAGGTGCTGCACGACCGGCTGCTGGCCATGCTGGAGGGGGAGCCGGACCTGCGTCCGGAGGACATCCTGGTGATGATCCCGGAGATCAGCCTCTACGCCCCCTACGTGGAGGCCGTGTTCGACCAGGACGCCGAGCGCGCCCGGCCCTTCATTCCCTGGAACCTCTCGGACATCTCCGTGAAGGACGAGCACCCGCTGGTGCTGGTGTTCCTGCAGCTGCTGGACCTGCCCGACAGCCGGTTCAGCCAGTCGGAGGTCCTCTCCTACCTGGACGTGCCGGAGCTGGCCGCACATTTCGGGCTGGACGCCGAGGCGGTTGCCCGCATCAAGGCGTGGCTGGCCGAGGCGAACCTGCGCTGGGGCCTGGACGGGGAGCACAAGCGGCGGCTCGGCCTTCCGGCGGCCGAGGCGAACACCTGGGCGCAGGCCGAGCGGCGCCTGTTCGGGGGCTATGCCCTGGGCGACAGCGCCGGGTTCGACGACATCGCACCGATCGCCGGCGTGGAGGGCAGCAAGGCCGAGGCGCTGGGCCGGTTCTGGCGCCTGTTCTCCGGGCTCACCGACGCAGCGGGCCGGTTGGCGGCGCCGCGCACCGCGGAGGGTTGGCGCGACGGCATCAACGGGCTGCTCGCCGCCTTCTTCGGGGAGCGGGACGACGAGGACGGCCGGCTGCAGAAGATCCGCGACGCGGTCTCGGACCTGGCCGAGCAGGCCAGCGGCGCGGACGAGCCGCTCTCCCGCGCCCTCGTGCGCCGCTGGCTGGAGGAACGCCTGGGCGCCGAGGGCCGCCGCGGGCGCTATTTCAGCGGCGGGGTGACCTTCTGCGGCATGCGCCCCATGCGCAGCCTGCCGTTCAAGGTCATCTGCGTGCTCGGGCTCCAGGACCAGGCGTTCCCGCGCCGCGACCGCCCGGCCGAGTTCGACCGGATGCGCAGGCACTGGCGCCCGGGCGATCCGCGCAAGGGCGACGAGGACCGCTATCTGTTCCTGGAAACCCTGCTGTGCGCCCGGCGGCGGCTCTACCTCAGCTACAGCGGTCGCGACATCCGCAGGAATACCGAGCGGCAGCCCTCGGTGCTGGTCCGGGAGCTGCTCGACTACGTCGATCAGCAGTACCGGCTCGCCGGGGGCGGCGATGGGGACAGGCTGAGCGAGGGGCTGACCCGGGTGCACCCGCTGCAGCCCTTCAGCCCGAGAAGCTATGCCGGGGATGATGGCAGCTACGACCCGTACTGGTGCGAGGTGGCCCGGGCCATGGCGCAGCCGCGCGGCCCCGGCCGGTCGGGCCCGGTGGGGTGGACGGTCGAGCGCCTGCCGGATGCCCCGGAGGCGATGCGGGAGGTCAGGCTGGTGCAGCTCGACCGCTTCGTTCGCCACCCGGTCAGGTACTTCGTGAACAGCCGGCTGCGGGTCTATCTGCAGGAGGACGAGCCCGAGGAGGACGAGGAGCCCTTCGCCCTGGACGGGCTGCAGAGCTTCCTGCTGAAGCAGCGGCTGGTGGACGACCAGCTCCGGGGGCGGACGCCCTCGAGCGGACGGCTCAGCGCCGAGGGCGTGCTGCCGCACGGCGCCTTCGCCGAGCTGGCCTTCGAGCGGGAGAGCGAGGAGGTGGCGCCCCTGGTCGAGCGGCTGGAGGCCTATCGCGGGCGCCGCCCCGAGCAGCTCCAGGTCGACCTCGAGCTCGGGGGCGAGCCCGGCCCGCGCCGGCTGACCGGCCAGCTCCAGGGGCTCTACCCGGGCCTCGGACTGCTGCGCTGGCGCCCGGGCCGGCTCAGGGGCGCGGACATCCTGAGCCTGTGGATCGCCCACCTGGCCTGGTGCGCGAGCGGCGGACCGCAGGAGAAGTGCAGCGCCCTGCACACCGTGGGAGAGGGCTTCGTGATCCGCGAGGCGCTCGAGCGGGACGCGGCCCGCACGGCCCTGGCGGACTACCTGCGCTGGTACTGGGAGGGCCTGCACCGCCCCCTCCCGGTCCTGCCCAAGGCGACCTACGCCTACGCCCGCCAGCTCGAAAAGGGCACGGGCGACCCCCTGGGCGCCGCCCGGAGGGACTGGATCGGCAACAGCTTCCGGGACATCCCCGGCGACCGGGACGATGCCTATATCCGGCTGGTGATGCGCGGCGTGAGCGGCGATCCGCTGGAGCGCGACGAGCTCGCGCTGCTCGCCTCCGCCTTCTACGGCCAGGTCCTGGGCTGCGGGGGGCCGCCGTGAGCTGCGCGCGGCTGGACACCGCCGCGGTCCTGGGATTTCCGCTGACCGGCATCCGGCTGATCGAGGCGAGCGCCGGAACGGGCAAGACCTACACCATCGCCAACCTCTACGTGCGCCACATCGTCGAGGGCCGGGAGGTGGGGCAGGTGCTGGTGGTGACCTTCACCGTGGCCGCCACCGACGAGCTGCGCGGGCGCATCCGCGCCCGGCTGTTCGAGACCCTGGATCTGCTGGAGCGCGGCGGGCCGACGGACGACGGGTTCCTGTCCGGCCTGATCGACGAGATCCTCCGGCAGGGCCGGGGCGATACGGTGATCAGACGCCTGCGGCTGGCGGTCCGCGCCATGGACGAGGCCGCCGTCTACACCATCCACAGCTTCTGCCAGCGCGCCCTGACGGAGTTCGCCTTCAACAGCGGGCAGCAGTTCCAGACCGAGGTGCTGACCGACGACAGCGCCCTGTGGCGCGAGGCGGTGCAGGACTGGTGGCGCAGGACGGGCTATCCCCTCGACCGGGCCGGCTCGCGGCTGTTCAGCGCCAGCCTGGGCACTCTGGAGGCGTTCCGCGCGCTCCTCGCCCCCCTGCTGGGGCCGCAGCCGAAGCGGCTGCTCCCCGAGGTGGGCCCGGTGCATGCAGTGCTGGCCCGCTTCGACGCCATGGTGCCCGAGCTGCGGGCGCTCGCCGATGTCTGGCGCCACGACGGAGCGCGGCTGACGGGCGTCCTGCAGACGTCCAAGGGCCTGAGCAGGTCTCAGCGCGGCCCCTACCACCGCGACAGCCTGGCGGCGGCGCTCGCCGCGGTCGACGCCTGGCTCGCGGAGGAGGAGGTGCTGCCGCCGCCCGACGCGTTCGAGGTGCTGACGGCGCAGTGCATCGAGGCGCACCGCCTGCAGGCGCCCGACCCGGACCTGTTCGACCCTTTCTTCGCCCGGTGCGGCGCGGTGCGGGAGGACCTCGCCCGTCTGAAGCGCGACCTGCGCGCGGCCGCCCTGGCCGAGGCGGCGGAGTTCTCGCGGGGCAGGGTCCGGGAGGCGAAGCAGAAGGCGCAGGTGCTCTCCTTCGACGACCTGCTGACGGAGATGCACGCCGCCCTGGGGCGCGGGAACGGGGAGGCCCTCGCCGAGTCGGTCCGGGGGCAGTTCCCGGTCGCCATGATCGACGAGTTCCAGGACACGGACCCCGTTCAGTACGGCATCTTCCGCCGGCTCTACCTCGATCGGCCCGAGTGCGGCCTGATCATGATCGGCGACCCCAAGCAGGCCATCTACAGCTTCCGGGGCGGGGACATCTTCACCTACATGCAGGCCAAGGAGGACGTGGGGGAGGGCGGCATCTACACGCTGGACACCAACTGGCGCTCCACGCCCGAAGTGGTGCATGCGGTGGGCGCCGTGTTCGCACGGCGCGCGGGTGACGCCTTCGTCTACGGCGAGACCATTCCCGTCTCGCCGGTCCGGGCGGCGGACAAGACCCACCGCCACCTGCGCCGGGGCGGCGAGCGCCAGCCCGCCCTGACCCTCTGGACCCTGCCCCCTCAGCTCAATGCCAAGGGCGAGGAGCGCGCTTTGTCCAAGGAGTCCGCCGGAGAGCTGACCCACGCGGCCGTGGCGGACGAGGTCGCCCGGCTGGTCGCGGAGGGCCGGGCGGGCGGGGCCCGCCTCGGGGAGCGGGCGCTGGCGCCCAGGGACATCGCGGTGCTGGTGCGCACCTCCTACGAGGCGGCGGACCTGCGCACCGAGCTGGCGGCCCGCGGCGTCGGCGCGGTCTCTGTGGGCCGCGAGGGCGTATTCGGATCGGAGGAGGCCGCCGCCCTGGAGACCCTCCTGCAGGCGGTGCTCAATCCCCGCGACCGCGACCTGGCCCGCCTGGCCCTGACGAGCCCCCTGCTCGGCAAGGACTACGCCGAGATAGACCGGGTCAGCCGCGGCGAGGAGGAGTGGACGGCCTGGGTGGACGGCCTGCTGCAGCTCCAGGAGGTCTGGCTGCGCAGGGGGTTCATGCCCATGTTCCAGCGCATGCTGCGCGGCATGGAGATCGCCCGCGCCCTGAGCCGTGGGGAGCTGGCCGAGCGGCGGCTGACCAACCTGCTCCACCTCGGCGAGCTGTTGCAGCAGGCCTCCAAGGCCCACGCGGGCACGGACGCCCTGCTGAGCTGGTACCGTCAGCAGCGCGAGGAGTCGGCGGCCGAGGAGGCGGAGCTGCGCCTGGAGAGCGACGAGGAGCTGGTGCAGATCGTCACCATCCATGCCAGCAAGGGGCTGCAGTACCCCCTGGTCTTCGTGCCCTACCTGTGGGGCTGCAGGCCTCGGACCACCGACGGTCTGCTGGGCTTTCACCTGGACCGGGAGGCCTGCCTCGACGCCGGCTCGGACGCGATCGACGACCATCTGCTGCTGGCCGAGCAGGAGCGCCTGGCCGAGGACGTGCGCCTGGTCTACGTGGCGCTCACCCGTGCCGAGTCCGCGCTCTATCTGGTCTGGGGCCGGGCGGGCTCCCGGGACGGACACGCCGGACAGACGGCGCTGGGCTACCTGCTGCACCCCCGCCAGGAGGGAAGCGCCCTGCGCGGTGCCCTCCCGGACGCCTTCGCCGGCCTCGCGGACCTCGGGCCGGATCTGGATGCCCTGGCCGCCGCGGCGGGCGGCGACATCCTGGTGCGGCCGCTCCCGGCGCCTGGAGGCGCCCCGGGTCTCCGGCCGGCAGAGGCCCCGCCCGCCCTCGCGCCCCGGCCGTTCACGGGCCGGGTCGCCACGGACTGGAGAGTCAGCAGCTTCACGGCGCTCACCCGGGACCTGCACTCCGGCCCCGCCGCGCCCCGGGACGAGATCGCCGACGATCCGGCCATGGGGTTCCCGGCAGGCAGCCACGTGGGCTCCTATCTCCACCTGCTCCTCGAGAAGCTGGATTTCCAGGGTGAGGTGGAGCGGCAGGTGCTGGCGCACAGCCGTGAGATCGCCCCGCGCTTCAACCTGGACCACGCGCGCTGGGGCCGGGACGCCGCCGTGCTGCTCGAGCGGGTCACCAGGACGCCCCTGGACCCGGAAGGGCTCGCCCTGGCCGGTCTCGACCCGGACCGCAGGCTGAACGAGCTCGAGTTCGACTTCGCCACCGGGGCCGTCGACGTCGCGGCCCTCAACCGCCTCCTGGAGAAGGCGGCCGGCGGACCCCTTGCGCCGCTCGAGCTGGAGGCGTTCCAGGGCATGGTCACGGGTGTCATCGACCTGGTGTTCGAGCACGCAGGCCGCTTCTACATCGCGGACTACAAGAGCAACTTCCTGGGCGGTCGTTTCGAGGACTATGGGGGGGAGCGCCTGCGCACGGCGGTGTACGAGCGCCGTTACGACCTGCAGTACCTGCTCTACACCCTGGCGCTGCACCGCTACCTCGGCCGGCGGCTGCCGGCCTACGACTACGGGCGCCACTTCGGCGGCGTCTACTACCTGTTCCTGCGCGGCATGCGCCCGGAGACCGGGGCGGGGTGCGGCGTGTACTTCGACCGGCCCGCCCGGGACCTGGTCGAGGCGCTCGACCGGCAGGTCTTCCGCCACGGGCCGGCGGGGGCGGCATGAGCGGCAATCTCCAGAGGCTGATGGAGGCCGGCCTCCTCTCGCCCCTGAGCTACTACTTCGCCCGATTCG
>JASFUT010000134.1:0-8502 GCA_050050175.1 Chromatiales bacterium | reverse complement strand
GGTCCCGGCCGGCACCGGGCGGCAGCGGAACTCATCCACAGGCGGTCGCCCGAAGGCGCCGCCCGAAGTTACAGATCAGGAGCCATACATGTCGAGAACGATCCACAAGGCAATCCCGAGGGCGGGCCTTGCCGTGCTCGCCGCCTCCCTCTTCACGGGGGCATTCTCCCAGCCGGGCGATGCGGCGGCGACGGCATCCAACGAGCAGCTCGAGCCGGCGGCGGAAGCCCAGGTGCCGGACCGCATGACGGCAGAGCAGGTGCGTGCGGCGATCGAAGAGGCCGAGAAGCTTCGCCTCGAGGAGCTCGAGCCCGATCCCGCGACGTCCGGGAAGCTCGTCGACGATTGGGGGGTCGAGGTGATCGGCATCCGACAGGCCTCCGCCGGGTACATGCTCGACTTCCGGTTCCGCGTACTGGACGCGGAGAAGGCGTTGCCGCTCTTCGACCACCGGATCAAGCCCTACGTGCAGGCGGACGGCACTTCCATCAGGCTGCCGGTGCCGATGGCGGCCAAGGTGGGGGCGTTCAGGCCCACCAACCGCGGTGCGAACATCAAGGGCGACAAGACCTACTACATGCTGTTCGCGAATCCAGACAACTACGTCCGCCTCGGTCAGAAGGTCAGCGTGGTGATCGGGGACTTTCGCGCCGAGCATCTGACGGTCCAGTAACAGAGGCAACCATCATGAAACCCCATAGCGCGATCGGAAGTCTGGCGCTGCTCCTGGGGAGCCTGACCGCACTCGATGCCCGGGCCGGCACCCTCGACGCGGACCTGGAGGCCGCCATCGCGGACATGGCGCCGGGCGACCGCATCAGCGTGATCATCCGGTGCGCCGACCCGCTGGACCCCGGGTCGGTGCCTCCCGCTGACCTGGTGCCCGCCCTGCGCAACAACGCCAGGGCGTGCGAGACGTCGCTGACCCAGGTGCTGGAGAACACTGCGCTGGAGCCGCCCCAGTCCCTGTGGATTGTCAACGGCATGGCCGCAGAGGTTCCCGTGGCTTCGCTCGACGGCCTGGCCCGGCGGGCCGGGGTGGAGCGGGTCTACCTCAACGAGACGGTCGAGCTGCCGCCGGCGCCCGTGCCGGCCGGGACTCCCGGCAATCCTCCGCTGACCTACTGGAACATCAGCGAGATCCGCGTCACCGACCTCTGGCAGTTCGGCTATCTCGGCACCGGGGTCGTGGTGGCGACCATGGACACGGGGGTCGACGCCCAGCATGCGGACATCGGAGCGAAGTGGCGCGGCGGCGGCAACAGCTGGTACGACCCCAACGGCGAGCACGCCACCCCCTTCGACGCCGACGGCCACGGCACCGGGGTGATGGGGCTCATCGTGGGCGGCAACGCGGGCGGATTCGACATCGGGGTCGCCCCCGATGCCCAGTGGATCGCCGTGAAGATCTTCAGCGACGCGGGCCAGTCCGACCTCGCCACGATCCACCTGGGCTTCCAGTGGCTGCTGGACCCGGACGGTGACCTGGCCCCGGACGATGCCCCGGAAATCGTCAACAGCTCCTGGGTCCTCCGGGGGACGGAGGGCCAGTGCCTGGGCGAGTTCTCCCCGGACATCGCGGCGCTAAGGACGGCGGGCATCGCCGTCGTGTTCTCGGCGGGTAACGGCGGGCCGGGAGGCGGCACGAGCATGGACCCGGCGAACGACCCGGCGAGCCTGTCGGTGGGCGCCGTGGACTCGTCGCAGCGGGTTCCCAATTTCAGCAGCCGTGGGCCTTCGGCCTGCGACGGCGGTGTCTATCCGACCCTCGTGGCACCGGGCGAGGACGTGCTCACGGCCGGGCTCACGAGCAACGGCTCCAATCCCACCGCCTATGCCTTCAGCACCGGCACGTCTTTCGCCGCCCCCCACGTCGCCGGCGCCATGGCGGTTCTGAAGAGTGCGTCTCCGGCCAGGGCCATGACCGAGATCGAGTCGGCCATCCGGGACGGGGCGCTGGACCTGGGCACCGCGGGGCCGGACGACAAGTCCGGCGCGGGGCTCCTCGACGTGGTCGAGGCCTACATGCTGTTGAACGGGTCGCCCGCCCAGGATGCGGACCAGGACGGTGTGCCCGACGGCTCCGACCTCTGCCCGGACACCCCGGCGGGAGAGCCGGTGGACGGGGACGGCTGCGCGGCGAGCCAGCTGGACAGCGACGGCGACGGCGTCACCGACGACGTCGACAACTGCCCGGCGACGCCGAACGCGGATCAGGCCGACGCCGACGGCGACGGCATCGGCGACGCCTGCGACACGCCCACCGACTCGGACGGCGACGGCGTGGCCGACGACGTGGACAACTGCCCGTCGACACCGAATGCCGACCAGCTCGACTCCGACGGCGACGGCATCGGCGACGCCTGCGACATCCCGCCGACCGACTCGGACGGGGACGGGGTGGCCGATGACGTCGACAATTGCCCGCTGACGCCCAACCCGGGCCAGGAGGACGCGGACGGCGACGGCGTCGGCGACGCCTGCGAGGTCGTGAACAGCCCGCCGGTCGCCAACGACGATACCGCGTCGGTCGTCCACGGGGACGGGAATTCCGTGCGGATCAACATCACTGGCAACGACAGCGATGAGGACGGGACCATTGACCCGGACAGCATCCTGATCCTTGTTCAACCGAGTCAGGCGCATCTGACCGTCCATAACGACGGAACCGGTGACGTGACCCTGACCCTTACCAGCAAGAGCCGGCAGGACCGTACCTTCACCTATACCGTCCAGGACGATCAGGGTGCGACATCCAACCTGGCGACCGTCAATGTCGCGGTCAATTAGGACCGCTGGGGGCCATCACAGAGCTGCGGAGGGGTTCGCCCCAATGAGTCTCCGGAGAGACGCCTCGGCTCGCGCCATGCACCACGGCCTGGGTGGGATCTGCGCTCTGGCCGTTGCGCTGTCGCTCACCCTGTCCGGCTCCGCGCTGGGTAGCGCAGGGGACGACTCCGCGCAGGGAATGGACCCGAGCGACGACGCCGCGGGCGCTGCGGGGCGCCGCGGCGCAGCCGACGGTCATCGCCACCAGGCTCATGGCGTGGACCTCGCGGGCGCGGCCGACCCCCACGCGCATCATCGGGAAATGCTGAAGCGAAATCGCTACAGTCGGACGGCCCAGACCTTCAGCCTGCCGGATGTCGCGCTGGTGGACATGAACGGCGAGGCGACCAGCCTGTTGAGCGAGGTCGATGCGGACCGCCCCGTTATGCTGAATTTCATATTCACCACCTGCACCACCATCTGCCCCCTGCTGAGCGCCACCTTCGCCCAGCTGCAGGAGAAGCTGGGCCCGGAGCGGGAACAGGTGCGGATGATATCCATCACCATCGATCCGGAGCACGACACTCCGGCCCGTCTTCAGGCGTACGCCGAGCGTTTCGACGCCGGTCCGCAGTGGCGGTTTCTGACCGGCGAGCTCGCAGAGGTCATCGCCGTACAGAAGGCCTTCGGCGCCTACCGGGGCAGCAAGATGAACCATGAGCCCTTGACGTTCCTGCGCGCATCCTTCGACTCCCGGTGGGTGCGGCTGGACGGGATCGCCGGGGCATCGGATGTCCTCGGCGAGCTCAGGCGCCTGGTGGCCGACCGCGGGCCGGACCCGTGACCGGACGCCCGGCCCGGCCTGGAGCCGTACCCGTCGTCTTTGCGGGGCTGCTGGTATTGATTGCCGGGGGCGCGAACGATGCCCCGGCATCCGCTCCCGCGGACGGTGATGCCGGGGATTCCGCCCGCCGCCTTGAGCTCGGTCAGCGCATGTATATGCAGGGTACTCTGCCTTCCGGGGAAATCATGACTGCCACCGTCGGCGGCGACATAGCCGTCACGGGGGAGCAGGCCATCTGCGGTGCCTGTCACCGGCGCAGCGGGCTTGGCTCGAGCGAGGGTCAGGAAGTCGTACCGGCGGTGACCGGCGACCTGCTCTACGAGCCGCTCAGGCTGCCGACCAGCAAACCGCCCGCCGCGCCGCTGCTCAGGCCGGCCTATACGGACGAGACACTCAAGCGAGCGATTCGGGACGGCATCGACGCCAACGGGACCGGGCTCAGCCCCTTCATGCCGCGGTACCCGCTGACCGATGAGCAGCTCGACATCCTTATCGAGTACCTGAAGACCCTCTCCGCGTCCCGCGCACCCGGGGTCACGGAGAACGAGATGCACTTTGCCACGATCGTCACCGACTCGGTGCCGCCGGAAACCCGCGAGGCGTTGCTCGATGTGATGCGGCTGTTCTTCGAGCAGAAGAACACGGAGACCCGCTACGAGAGCAAGCGCGCCGAGCACCCGCCCTGGCACAAGGAATGGATCTTCGGGCCCTACCGAAAATGGGTGCTTCATGTCTGGGACCTCGAGGGTCCCGGAGAAACCTGGGCAGGGCAGCTCGAGGCCCGATACCGCGAGCAGCCCGTGTTCGCGGTACTGAGTGGCGTCGCCCAGGGCAGCTGGAAACCTGTTCATGATTTCTGCGAGAGAGAGCAGATTCCCTGCCTGTTCCCGACGACGGATCTGCCCGTGATCGATGCGGAGGCCTTCTACTCCGTCTACCTTTCGAAAGGCGTCGCCCTCGAGGCGGAGAGCATCGTCCAGCATCTGGCCGACGAGGACAGCCTGGGGAAGGCCGTCGTCCAGGTTTGGCGCGAAGGCGACCCCACGGGAGAGGCTGCGGCGGCCTCGCTCCAGGATGCGTTGACGGCGCGGGGGGGACAGGCGAAGAACATCCCTCTCGGCGTCGATGCACCACCAGACGACGCCTTCTGGCGATCGGTGCTGAACGAGGCCACGGGGGCGGTGACCGTGCTGTGGCTCGGCGCATCCGACATTCATCCGGTCTGGGCGCACCTGGGCGACGGCGGGGGCCCCGCGCGAATATTTCTCTCCACCACCGCATATGGAAGCGAGCCCGAACGGGTGCCCGCTGCAGCGCGGGATCGTGTCTTCTTCGTGCATGCGTATGAATTGCCCAGCAGGCTCCCCCGGCTTCTCGCACGCTCCACGGGCTGGCTGCGCGCGAAAAGAATCTATGCACCTGCCGAAAGGCGGGTGCAGGCGAATGCGTTTTTTGCTCTCAAGATAGCGGGGGCTGTCGTGGCCTACATAAGGGGCTTCTTTAATCGCGAGTACTTCCTCGAGAGCGTCGAGCACATGGTGGACAACGCCTCCTATACCTCCGTGTATCCCCGCGTGAGCCTCGCGCCCGAGCAGCGCTTCGTATCCAAGGGAGCGTACATCGCGAGGCCCTCCGATGGCGATGGCTCTCTGGTCGAGGTTACCGACTGGCTTATCCCGGGGTCGAGATGATCTGCCGCCTCGTTGTGAGAATGAGACAGAGCGGCTCGTTCAGGGCAATGCGTGCACAGGGTAGCGGCTTGGAGCTCGCGCTCGGCGGGCGCCCACCAAACGAGCCGTAGCGGGCCGGCCGAAAAGACCGTTACACCGCTCCTGCCCGCAAGCAGACGTTCCACGCGCGCCTCTGTGGCCGTGCTCCCGGGTTGCGCTTCGCTCCATCCAGGCTACGGCTGCGCATGCCAGCGGATGCGGAAGACGGGGCAGGGAACCGGATTGCCCGGGGGGACCGCCGGTAGACGGTAGACGGTAGACAGGGGCGAGGGGCGGCGGGATAAGCGTCAATGCCCCTGCCGTGGGCAGAGGACCTCACCGGCCCGCCAGCAGGATCTCCAGCTCGGGGTACAGGCGCTTGCGGAAGTGGGCATAGCCTCCGGTCGCGTGGGGCCAGAGCCGGCTGTCCCAGGGCCGGCGGTGGCGGGCGAGCGCTATGCCCGCCGCACGCAGCCGCGGCTCGAGGGCGGCGAGGGCGTCGGCGCGCGGGCCCACCGGGGCGTCGAGGACCAGCACCTGCTCCAGACGGTTGCTGTCCACCCATCGCATCACAGACGCATTCCAGTCGGCCTCGTCCAGGGCGCTGGCCTGGACCGAGAAATGCCGGGCGGCCCGGTCCAGGGCGTCGGCGAGGGCGCCCCGGTTGAACGCACGGACCCGCTCGCTCAGTCCCTGGTGGGCGGCCGAATAGCTGTCCGGGCCGGCGGCTGCGGCGGCGACGGGAAAGGCCGCGATCCCCGATTGCTCGGGTACCAGGTCGTCCAGGTGCAGCAGCAGGCCGGTACGCCGTCGCGGGCTCGGCGGGGTGCCGTCGGCAAGCTCTCCCGGCTCGTAGACGCCTTCTTCGGACAGGGGCGGGGCGTGCTCGTTCAGCCGGCCGTGGGGAGCGTAGCGGCCCCGGGTGAACTTCTCGATGTTGGCGGCCCGCGCCAGGTAATGCCGGCCCCGGGTGTGCAGTCCCGCCACCCAGCGCCAGGACAGGGTGTTGGACGCAGGGTCGCCGTCGAGCAGCTGGCGGTGGAACCAGTCCGCCCCCAGCGGCCAGGGCAGCCCCAGGGTGAAGATCCAGATACTGGCGAACCACATGCGCACGTGGTTGTGCAGGTAGCCCGTGTCGTTGAGCTCCCGGGCCCAGTCGTCGAAGCACTCGATGCCGGACTCGCCCGCCTCTGCGGCGTTAAGCCGGTCCCTCTCCTCCGGCGAGAGGTGGTAGAAGTCGTGCTCGATGCGCTCTCGGTAGTCCGTCCAGAGCTGCGGCCGCAGCTCAAGCCAGCCCTTCCAGTAAGCCCGCCAGCCCACCTCCTGGACCAGCTTGTCCACCCGGGCGTCCGGATACTCGCGCAGCACCCGGGAGACCACCTCCGACTCCAGCACCAGCCGGCGGCGGATCCACGGCGAGAGGCGGGAGACGTTGGGGTGGCCGGGCTCCACGTAGCTGCGGGACTCGGCGTAGTCGGCGGCCAGGGGAGCGAAGGCCTCCAGCCGGTTGAGCCCGGCAGAGCGGGTGGGCTCGAAGGCGGGCGTGCTCAAGGGGCGGTCACCGGCTCACCCCGGCGGCGCTTGTCCGCCATCTCCTGGCGGCGCATGGGCATGGCGTCGATTTGACGGAAGATGTCCGGGAGCTCGGCGTCCAGGGTCGTCCGGCGCTTCACGCCGCCGTCCTTGCCCACCAGGATCAGGGCGGACTCCTCGGCGGCGACGCCGAAGCGCGAGCGCAGGGCGGCGGCGTCCTCCCTCGAGAGGGGCGCGGCGCCCCGGCTGCCGCCGTGTCCCAGTACGCGAAAGACGACCAGATCCCGGTCGGCGAGGGCGGAGGCGCGCTGCTCCAGGCGCTGCTGCAGTCCGGCCCACCCCGGCGCTTCGACCGACGGGGCAAAGGCGAGGAGCAGACGCGCTTCCCATCGGTACCGATCCAGGTCGGTACCGGCCAGGACGGAGCCCGCCGTGAGGAGAAGGGCGGCGGCTGTTGCGAGGCGGTTGCGCCGTCCGGCGGGCATGGTGTTCGACCTCCCGGGCATGGCTCCAATACCCAAGCATACAGCCCTCCTCAAAGGTATTTCCATGGCTCAGAGCCCCACGGCACATCGGATGCAGGGCAGGCGTGCTAGAGCCTGGCAACACCTCCGGGAGGAGACGCTCGGGTGGGGCAGGTCCCCTGCCACGGGGGGAATTCCCCGGGATCCCCCGCGCTGGTCGGAGCCCCGTCGGTGCGGGCGCACTGCGAAGGACGACTCCGGAAGGGCGGGCGTGCCGGTCATTCAGGCATCGCCGCCCAGGTCATTCGGGTGGTCGATGTCCTGGAGCGCCCCGGCGTCGTCCACGGGCACCAGGACCAGCCGGTTGGCGTGTCGGGCGAGGACGTCTCGGGCGCCGGAGTCACCGGTCAGCGCTGCGAGCTCCCGCCGGAAGCCCGGGCCGAAGCCCACCGGATGTCCCCGCCGCCCGGCGTGGACGGGCGCCGCGATGCCGGCTCCGGCCGCCAGCTCGCGGGCCACCGCCGCGATCGTCTCGGGCCGGACGAAAGGCATGTCCCCCAGGGCGACCACCCAGCCGGCCGCGCCGCGGGCTGCGCACACGCCGCGGGCGAGGCTCGATCCCATGCCGTCTGCGGCCCGCTCGTTGACCACCACCTGCAGCCCCGCCGCCTCCAGCATGGGCGGCAGCCGGTCGTTGCCCGGTCGGACCACCGCCAGGGCCCGGTCGACCCCGGCTGCGAGCCGGTGCGCGGCGGCCACCGCCACGGGAGTTCCGTCGGCCAGCTGATGCAGGAGCTTGTCTTCACCGAAGCGGGTGCTGCTGCCTGCCGCCAGGAGGATGCCGATGATGGGGCGGGTCATGTCCGGACGGGTCGCCGGGCGCGGCGGGCGGGCGGAGTGCGGTGCCTGGAATCCGGCGGGTACACGTCAGACGGTAGACAGTAGACAGGGGCGGGTCCCTGCCCGCTCGTGGTCATCGCTGGCTGCGTTGCGGATTGCCTGACCCCGCGACCGCCGCGCGGTTGCGCTCGGCGGTGATCTCGGCGGTGATGGCGACGGCGATCTCGGCGGGGGTGTGGCTCCCGATGGGCAGGCCTACCGGGGCGTGGAGGCGGGCCAGGGTCTCGGGGCCGAGACCGAGGTCGGCGAGACGCTCCAGGCGTGTTGCGCTGGTGCGCTCGGA
>JASFUT010000133.1:0-8512 GCA_050050175.1 Chromatiales bacterium | reverse complement strand
GGCCTCGTACGCGGAGATCCCGCTTCACCCGGTCGGCGCGCCGCTGCTTGTCTGGCGCCGTACCTGACTGGCCGTGTTCTTGCGGTACCCGGGCTTCCACCCGGCGAGCTCGCTGCTCTTCGCAATCGGGTTCTTCCCCTGCGGGAGCCCCTGCGCCCGGCCCTTGCGGCGGAGTAGCCGAGTGGGCGGAACAGACGGGCCGATCGTGCTCTACGACGGGGTCTGCAACCTCTGCGCCTGGAGCGTCGCCTTCGTCATCGAGCGCGATCGCCGCCAGCGGTTCCGGTTCGCCTCCCTGCAGTCCGAGGTCGGGCGCCGGCTGCTCGAGGAGCACGGCTGTCCCGGAACCGGCCTGGACTCCGTGGTCCTGCTCGCGGAGGGTCGGTGTCTGCGAAAGTCGCGCGCCGCCCTGGAGATCGCCCGGCGACTGGACCCGCCCTGGCCGGCGTTGTATGCCCTGATCATTGTCCCCGGGCCCCTGGCCGATCGGGTCTACGATTTCATCGGCGCTCGACGCTACCGCTGGTTCGGACGCGCCGACCGTTGCCACGTCCCCCGGGGTGACTCGCGGGGCCGATTCCTGGATGCGGCCGAGATACCCGGGAAAGACCCTGTCCGCTGACTGCCGGCTGATGTCTGCCCGCCTGACCGTGGGGCCACGCGGATCACTGCAGAAGTAGGCGGCGCAGACGGCTGCTCAGAAGCCCGGCGGGGACCGGCGTGAATCGGGTCACCAGGTGATAGAGCGTATCCACAGCGAGCAGCAGCCGGTAGGCCCGGAGGGGGTGGCGCGAGCGGGGACGGGCGTCGCGCATATAGGCGCGGGGCAGGCGGTATCGATCAAGGATGGTGGAGGGTGTCTGCACCCAGCGGGTGTGTGTATTGCTCCCGTGATAGTGCTTGATGCAGTGCACGTCCCCGACGAAGCGCAGCGGGCCGAGCAGGCTGAGCGCGAACACCCAGTAGACGTCGGCACGGACGTTGCCGTTCGACGGCTTGATCACCAGCCCGCTCTCCATCACCCGGTCCCGGCGGAAGAGCCCGCGAAAGGGAAGCCCTGGGTTCCACAGGACCAGCAGCTTGAGCGGCATCCACCGGGACCAGGGGTCGTTGCGCCGAAGCGGGGCCGGCACGGGTGGAGCGGGACGGGACGCGGGGCCGCCCGGCTCGCCGGCCTTGTGCATCTCGCCGAAAGCGAGAACCGCCGCGGGGTCCGCCTCGAGACTGTCCACCAGCCCTGAGACGTACCCGCCCGGGAACTCGTCGTCGTGGGGCATCCACATGAAGTAGCGCCCCCGGGCCTCGGTCAGCAGCAGGTTGTAGTGATCCACCCAGCTCAGGCGGTCGGTGCCGCTCAGAAACCGGATCCGCCGATCCCCGGCGAGGTGCCGGCGCAGCCGATCGAGCGCATCGTCGTCCTGGTGGCGGTCGGAGACGAGGACCTCGACGTCGAGGCCTGCCAGGGCACTGATATTGGCGAGGATACGCTCGACGAAGACCCTGGACCGCCACAGGGGAATGGCGACCGAGACGAGGGGCCGCGGGACGCCTCCACCGCTCATTGCAGCGCCTGCACAAGTCGCTGGGCGAACAGGGGCGCGCTCGTGAGCTTGCCCGTATCGATGGAAAAGTAGCCGTCGTGTGCGCTGACGCCGATCTCGTGGCGGCGGTGGAGCTCGCTCCCGGGGTCGTCGATGTCGCTCGCGCCCCAGGAGAAGATCACCCCCGCGTCCACCAACCGCACCCGGGTGTTCTCTATACCCGGCAGATAGGGGCTCAGGCCCCCGAGGGTCTCGCGCGCGACCTGCCGGGCGCCGACGGCGGCGACACGGCCGTCGCAGGCGGCCTGCCACTCCGGGGGGATCTCGAGGCCGCTGCTCCAGCCTCGCTTGCACGCGGGGTACCAGGAGAGGTAGGCGGGGCCGGACCCGTAGCGCACCAGGTCGCCGTAGGGTCCGAGAACGAGGGTCATGGAAGGCACCTCGCCCAGCTCGGCGGGCAGGTCACCCATGACCCGGTATTTCAGCCGGTATACCCAGGGGCGGTCCGAGCGGATGCCGAGCTGAGCGTCCACGGCCAGGCGGCCGTCCCACAGGCAGTTCACCAGCAGCTCAGATGCACGGCTCCAGCGCTCCCCGTCCCCGTTCAGGCCGCGCACGACGAACCCCGAGCCGGTGCGGCGCACCTCCTCCACCCCGTGCCCGTACAGCGCCTCCACGCCGGGTGCCGCATGCAGCGCGTCCCGCAGCAACGCCCGAAGCGGCGGCAGATCCAGCGCAAGCTCCGCGGTCTGCACCAGGGCCGCAGTCCCGTCGGCGCCGATCGGACCGTCCAGGGACGGGGGACCGACGGGCCCGAACAGCCGCCGCGGCGCCGTTCCCAGATAGCTCACCCGCTCCCCGGAGGTGCGCTCCAGATAACGGGCCTGGAGGCGCTCGTAGAACGTCATCAGCCGGTCGGTCGACAGCAACGAGCCCCGGGTGACGGCATAGACGAAGGGCCGGGAGACCAGAGTCCGCCAGCATGGCACGCGGCGCAGCCAGCCCTCGAGCAGGGGGGCGAAGGCCAGGGCGGCCTCCAGCATCAGATCGGGCGTGCGGAAGGACTCGTCCTTGGCGTAGACCAGTCCCAGGTGGACCTTCCCCTCGTTGCGCAGGCTGGCCCGGAGCATGCAGTCGCGGGCGCGGTCGATCAGGGTGACGCGGTGGCCCCGGCGGCTCAGCGCGAGTGCGGCGCACACGCCCTGGATCCCTGCGCCGAGGACGATGACGGGCTCGCGGTTCATATGCTCAGGGTCCTGCACGGGCGGGGCGAACTGAAAACGATGCCTGATGCTTCGGTCCGCTCCGCGGGGCGACGTTCGGATGTCCCCGCACCTTGAAGAACGGCTAATCTATCAGCGGTAGGGACCTTTGGCGACCGCAGGATGCGGGCGATGTACGTGCCCGCGGCCAACAAGCCGTAATGCAGGCGGGCTCGGACCGGTGCCGAGGGAAAACCGCTTTGGGCCCCAGGGGCGCGCGCCGCAACCAGTGAAGCTTCGGAGGCCTCCGGATGAATCGACCACGGCGCCGGATGCCCGCCGTGACCCGGGGCCCGGGCCTTCTGATACTCCTGGCGGGGCTCGCCCTGGCCGCCCAACCCACAGCGGCCGGCGGCGGGAGCCTGGCCCTGGTGGGCGCGACCCTGATCGACGGCAGCCGGGCGGCGCCTGTCGGCAACGCCACCCTGGTGATCGCCGACGGACGCATTCAGGCGGCAGGCCCCGGGTCGGAGACCCCCATACCCGAGGGCGCGGAGCGCATGGCGCTGGCGGGCAAATGGATCATCCCCGGCCTGATCGACGCCCACGTGCACTTCTTCCAGTCAGCCAGCCTCTATGCCCGCCCGGACGTCATCGATCTGCGGGGCCTGCGCCCCTACGCGGACGAGGCGGCCTGGGTCCGGCGCAACCTGGACGACACCCTCGCCCGCTACCTGGCATCGGGGGTCAGCGCCGTGGTCGACATGGGAGGCCCCGGCTGGGTGTACGAGGTGCGCCGGCGGGCGCGCGAGGCCGGCCGGGCCCCGCGGGTGGCCGTCGCCGGGCATCTGCTGGCGCCGTTCTCGCCGCCCGCCCTGGAGATCGAGGACCCCCCTATACGGGCCGTAGGCAGCCCGGACGAAGCCCGCCTGCTGGTCCGCCGGGAGCTCGAGCGAGACGCGGACCTGATCAAGCTCTGGCTGGTGGGCATGCCGCCCGAGGAGATCCGGCGCCCGGACGGTTGGGTCCGGGCAGCCGTCGACACGGCCCACCAGGGGGGCGTCCGGGTGGCGGTTCACGCAACCGAGCTGGAGCGCGCCCGGGCCGCCGTCGAGGCGGGCGCCGATATCCTCGCGCACAGCGTCGACGACGCGCCCGTGGACGAGGCCTTCGTCGATCTGCTTCGCGAGCGCGGCGTCCTCTACGTGGCCACCCTGATGGTTAAAGCCGGCTACCGCGAGGTGCTGGGACAGCGGGTGCGGCTCTCCGCGATCGAGCGCCGCCTCGGCGACCCCCGCGTGATCGGGACCTGGACGGACCTGGCCCGCATACGGCCCGGGGGCCGTGCGTCGCGGCCGCTGAGGGACGCCGACCCAACGGCACTGCGCAACCTCCGGCGCCTCCACGACGCCGGCGTGGCCCTGGCCGCCGGCAGCGACGCCGGCAACATCGGCACCCTGCACGGGCCCGCCCTGCACCGCGAGCTCGAGCTGATGGCCCGCTCCGGCGTCAGCGCCCGGGAGGTGCTTCTCGCCGCCACCCGGGGCGGGGCGCGGGTGATGGGCCGTGACGACCTGGGGACGCTCGCACCCGGCGCTCGCGCGGACCTGGTGGTACTCGACGCCAATCCGCTGGAGGACATCCGCAATACCCGTCGGATTCGTCTGGTCGTCAAAGGCGGCGTCCCCTGGCGGCCGTCCACACTGCTGCCGGATTCTCCGCCGCCGCACCCCTGGGATCAGCAATCCCCCGGCCAGGGCGGGATGATCCCGGCGGCAGGCGCCGTTACAATCGCAGCGAGGCGCAACCCGGTACCCCAACGTCCTGTTGAAACGGTGGTGGACGATGAGCGACATCATGGCCGTGCTCCTGAACGGCATCGCGCAGATTGAATTCGACCGGAACAAGTTCATCCGCGCCGAGCAGAAGGCGTACCTGAAGCGCATGGACGAGAAGATGGACAGGGGCATCGAGGTCGACGGCGAATGGCTGGAAGACCCTGACCTGGGCCAGCGGGCCCGGTTCGTCGCCAACGCCCTCGCCCAGGCCATCGCCGCCAACAACGAGGCGCAGTGCGCCGCCTCGACCGCCTGGCTGGCCGAGCGAATGCCCGACCTGAAGCAGGTCAAGATCAGGGACGAGGGCGGCGTGCGCTCCATCGACCTGGTCTTCGACGAGGACTACGTCAAGCAGCAGCCGATCGTGTTCGGCAGACCGGGCGCCTGACTTGGTCTTTACACGCGACCAGCAGCCGTCGGTCCACGTGGCGCGCTCCGACGTGCAAGATCCGCTGGCCAGCTGGTCCGAGCACGGCTTCGAGCTCGACGGAGCACACTGGCCGTCCGTGGAGCACTACTTCCAGGCCATGCAGTTCGAGGACCCGGGCCTTCGCGATACCATCCGGGCCGCCGCTCATCCCAGGGAAGCGGAGAAGATCGGAAAGAAGAACAGGCGCAGGGCCCGGCGGGACTGGAAGATTGTGCGCACCACGCTGATGACCCGCGGCGTCTACGTGAAATGCCGCACCCACCCTGAGGCCGCGCAGGCGCTGCTCGCCACCGGGGACCGACCGATCCTGGAGACGAGCCAGTACGACTACTTCTGGGGCTGCGGCCGCGATCTGCGCGGCGAGAACGCCTACGGGAAGGTCCTCATGGCGGTCCGCGCCAAGCTTCGGGAGGAAGGCGTCGGGCCCTAACAGGATCGGTAAAGAGGATCGGGCCGGCAGCCGGGCCCGGAACGGCCCTCGGGGCATCGCGGGAGCCCTTCAGGCCGGGACCCCCTTGCCGGGCGCGGCATCCTCCGCCTGAAAGGCGCCTCCCACGGGTGGCGCCCCCCGCCACTTCCTGCCGTCTGCTTGGCTCGTTCCCCCGCTCAGGCCACCAGAGGCACCCCGATCAAGCGCCCGTGCAGCCAGAGCACGAAGGCGACATAGACGGCCAGGCCTCCGACCACGGCAATGGCGTCGTTCGCCTTGGTCGGGGGTGCGCCCGGTACCGGCGCCGGATGGCGCCGTTTCAGGGAGATGCGGTCCGCCACCGCCCACACCAGAAAGCTGCCGAACAGAACCACGTCTGCCAGCGTCCCGTTCACGAGCAGGTGGGCAAAGGCCCATATCTTCACGGCGGCCAGCATGGGGTGCTTGACGGCCGACTGGATGCGCCCCGGCAGGTAGGCGGCGAAGAGCAGGGGAAACACCGGAATGAGCAGAAGGAAGGCCAGGTGGCGGAGCCAGCCGGGGGGCACATAGAGCACCGTCGGATACTGCCTGGCCTCACCGTAACCCCAGACGATGAGCACGAACCCCACGATGGCAACCACGGAATAGACGGCCTTCCAGCTCCATTCCCCCATGCGCGCCGCCATTCGATGACGCCAGGGCTCGTTGACGATGGATACCGAGTGGATACCGAGGAACAGGACGAGTCCGAGGATGAGTGTGCCCATGAAGCTGTCTCCGAAATGGTGTGGCTCCGGCAAGTGTAGCCACCCCCGGCCGTCCGCGACACCTCCGGGAATCCGCGGTGGAGCCGGGAGGATCGGCCGCCCCGGACGGGTCTTCGGCGACCCCGGCGGGCATTCGTCCGCGGACCGAAAAAATTCCCTGGCTATTCCTCGCCGATGATGTATAGTTACGGCCATTGCAGTGCATTCCTAGTCGTCAGTTCGGAAGTTCCCCTCCTGTAGTACCGGAAGTAACTCCCGCAATTATGCTTCCAGGAAGGACCTGCAAGTCATCGCAGATCAGACAAGACAACAGAGGTATTTCCATGACTACAGGTACGGTCAAGTGGTTCGACGAATCCAAGGGCTACGGCTTCATTTCTCCTGAAGACGGCAGCAAGGACGTTTTCGTCCACCACAGCGGCATCGCCGGCTCCGGCTTCAAGACCCTCGCCGAAGGCCAGCGGGTCACGTTCGACGTCCAGCAGGGCCCCAAGGGTCCTGCGGCGACCAACGTGCAGGCCGCCTAAGCATCGGGTCCTGCGCGAGCAGGCTCGAGAAAGGGACCCCGCCCTCGAGCGGGGTCTTTTTTTTCCACGGTTCCTGTCCCTGGAGGTGAGGCATTGGCGAAGCCGAACTACAACTACGAAAAGCGTCAGAGGGAGCTGGCGAAGAAGCAGAAGAAGGAAGAGAAGCTCAAGCGCAAGCTCGAGAAGAAGTCTCCTGGTGGCGACCCGGATGACAAGCCGGATCCCGGGAGCGCGACCGAGTAGTCCAAGTCCGCACCGTTGAAGCCCGGGGAACCGTCGTGCCGCAACGCGGTGACGGGAGAGACCAGGATCGAATGAAGGGCCTGATCAGAGGGCTGGTGCTCGGCGCCGTTCTCGGCGGCACGCTCGGCGTCGCCGTGGGCATCGTCGCCTTCCCCACGCTCGTGGGCACACCCGCCGCCGTCGGCGACCCGGACGAGCGGCCCCGCGGGGCGCTGGTCGGCCACGGCGCCTTCGCCCAGGCGGATCCACAGGATCCGGAGCACTGGGGCGCAGGGACGTTCAGGCTCTACGAGGGGCTGCTGCGACTCAACGGCGACTTCGAGGTCGCCCCCGGGCCCAAATACCACCTGTATCTGTGCCCGGACGCGGACATCGGTCCTCACACCCCCGTCTACGACAGCATGTTCATCGATCTCGGGCCCCTGCGGGCATTCGCCGGCAGCCAGGCCTATCCCGTGCCCGCGGGCGTTGACGCCGCCCGATACCCCTCGGTGGTCGTCTGGTCCGAGCAGCTCCAGGAGCTCATCTCGCCCGCCGGCGTCCGGCCCGTCGACTGAGCGCGGGGGCACCCGCACAAGCGAAACGCCGGCATGGCCCTCAGTGCAACCGTCTTCAAGGCCGCGCTGCAGATCGCGGATATGGACCGCGGATACTACGCCGACCACGCCCTGACCGTCGCGCGGCACCCGTCGGAGACCGACGAGCGCATGATGGTTCGGCTGCTGGCGTTCGCGCTCAATGCCTCCGACCGCCTCGAGCTGACCCCGGGCCTGTGCGTGGACGACGAGCCGGCCCTCTGGGAGCGCAGCCTGACCGGTGAGATCGATCTGTGGGTCGAGGTGGGTCTGCCGGAGGATCGTCGCATCCGCAAGGCCTGCGGCCGGGCGCGGCGGGTCCTGATCTACCCCTATGGCGGTCGTCAGGCGGAGCTGTGGTGGACACGCACCGAGGCGGGCCTCCGCCGTTTCCCGAACCTCGTCGTGACCGCCCTGCCCCAGCCGGCGACCCGGGCCCTGGTGGGCCTGGTGTCCCGCGGTATGCAGCTCCAGTGCACGGTTCAGGACGGACAGATCTGGCTCGGCGACGGACGCGAGACGGTGCTGGTCGAGCCGCAGGCCTGGCGCGAGGCGACGTCCTGAGGCCGGCTCCAGCAGGCCCCGGGCACCCTGCCGTCCTGAGGCACAGCTCACATCCGGGCGACCGGCGCCGCCCGGATGCGCCGGCCGCCCTTTTCCGCGCGCCCGCGGTTGGCCTAGGATTGGGCTCCCAGCCATAGACTCAGGACACAGGGGTCTCCCTTCGGCGGCCCTGCAGCCAGCGGTAGAAGGGCTTTGTTATGCGTAACTCCCTGCAGGATCAGCTCGTCCGGGCCGGCCTGGCCGACCCCAAACAGGTCAAGAAGACCAAGGCGCCCAAGCCGCCCAAGCGTAAGAAGCGCAGGGGCGCGGAGCCTGCGCCGATGGACGAGAGCACGCGCCTGGCCCGGCAGGCCCAGGCGGACAAGGCGAATCGGGACCGGGCGCTCAACCGCGAGCGACAGGCACGGACCGAG
>JASFUT010000132.1:0-8577 GCA_050050175.1 Chromatiales bacterium | reverse complement strand
AGAGATCCAGTGGAGCGGCGGGCGCCGCGAGACGCCGCCGGAGGAGCGGCGCGAGCGCGGCTCCGCCCATCTCGCCCAGATGCGCAGCCTGCTGGGGACCGGGTAGCTGGCGGGAGGCGCCCTCCGGGGCGCAAACCGGCCTCGGGTGGGAAACGACCCGCCCGGGGACCTGGGGCGAACGGGCGGCCAGCGCGCTCCCGGATGCCGTGCGCAAGGATCCGCTACACGAAACCTTCGATCAGCCCAGGCAACGGCCAATACCGCCGAAACTTCGCCACCCGTGTCGTCGCTAACCTTCGTACACTGTGCGTCCTGATCACCTCACGCCCGTGGCCTCCGCAATCATGGGCGCTCGGCTCCCGTTCGATCCTGGCATCGCGACGCCCCTCAGTCCAGCAGCGGGCATAGGCGCCATGAGACAAGAGGCCGAACTCCACCGGCACGTGCTTAAGACGGCAACCCCTCAAGAACAGGGAGTTGCGCTTTGCCTCGCCGGGCCCCGCCATCCCGAGGGAAGCTCGAGGGCTCGACTACCTGGCGTGGCGGCCGCAACTGCACAGAAGTGTCTTCGTGGCATCTGGGTGCGTATCTGGTGCCACTTATCAAATTACCATGGTACCCTCCTTGGAGTGCTTGCCAAGCTGGTCCGCCCCGACTTCCTGTCTTCGAACGGCTTCACTATGAAGAATATTGTTATATTTTCGACGTATTTCGGCGAGTGGCCGACCTGGCTGCCCGCATTCCTCCTCTCGTGCGAGAAGAATGACAGTATCCAATGGGTGTGTTTTACCGATTGCGAGATTCCCGACATCTCGGCTCCCAATATAAGATTTGAGTCTGTCACTTTGCGGCAACTCAATGAAACGGCCAGTGACCTTCTCGGCTTCAAGGTCAACAAGGGGGCTTACTCACAAGTCGATTTGCGGCCCGCTTATGGGAGAATCTTTCAGCGTTACCTGTCCGGTTACGATTTCTGGGGCCACTGCGATATCGACGTCGTGTGGGGCGATATACGCAAGTTTGTTCCTGAATCTGTACTTGAGGGCGCCGATATCGTATCCAGTCGACAGGACGCCTTGGCCGGGCATTTCTCTCTTTGGCGAAACGCCAATGAAATTAATGAATTGTTCACCGAACATTCCAATTACGAGAGGTTGCTGTCGGATGAAGCCTACTGTCGTTTCGACGAAAGAGTTATGGCGAGCCTTCTGTCCAAGAGACACCTCCGAGGCAACAAACGGCGCATCAACATTCATTGGCCGGAAAACAAGGTCGTCGGGTGGCCTGAACTGGAACGATGCCCCTATGGATGGTATTGGCAGGATGGGAAGATATATTCCGGACAAGATATTGAACGGATGTATGTCCATTTCATGACTTGGAAAGACGCTATGCGACACATCGATTTCAAAGTGGGTGAACAGCCTCCTAGATTTCGCATAACCAGAAGAGGCATATGGTCAGCTCGCCGGCCCATAGTTGACATATTGCTCGAGAGATTCGAGGAAAATCGCGTGACTTCTTACCGCCCCCGTAGAGCATTCGCGCATGACTAGGGACCCGAACGGGACTCACGCAGGCCGTAACTTGTGGTCGTCCAGGAAGAACTAAGCCGAATCCTTGTCCCTCTCCCGCATGCGGGGGAGAAGGCTGGGGTGCGGGGGCGGCCTAATTCCTCGCTGGAATCATCCTCGCCCTGACCCTCCCCCTCCAGGAAGAGGGGATCGGCGAACTTGCAGCATCCTCCTCATTGTGCGTACGCAATGAGTTACATGTTAGGTCAGTGCCATTCGCCAGGGCCACGGATTTTGAAGTCGGTCCTTCTTGCCGGGTGAAGTGATCTGCGCCTACCGGCCGACGTCATTCATAAACGGATCCTGAAGAAATACTCGGAAAATGCGAGTCGGAGCTCAGCCCCAGAAACGCCGAGATCCTGCTACCCGCATCGCCGCAGCCAAGCTCGAGCTCCAACAGCCTTCCAGATCCATCAAAATAGCTCTTAACATCCTGTTCGTGCCGCAGGTAAATGTCGGTTAACAAGGCTTTCGAACTGCTCGAAATGGCGACTCCCAATGGCAGCCCATATTGTATAGCTTCAAACGAGTCCAGGGAGTGCGGACGCAGATCGAGCCGCCAATGTCGCGAGACAGACTCCCACCATTCCTCGGCATCGCGGCGCATGAGCAAGAATTTTCTTTCGGGATAACTTTCCGCCAGTTCCCGAAAGACCCCGGGGAACGGCACGTCGCTCAACACTGCGCTTTCTGCACACAGACAATCAAGAATGCACACACATCGAGCCCGGTCCCCTACGAAGGGCCTAAGAATGGCTTCATAGTCTATCCCGGTATTCCGGAATGACGGCCAATGGACACCCTCCAGCCCGAGCTCGCTCAGGAACTTGTGTACGCTGCGGGTACCTGTCTTGTGGAAACTGATAACAAAGAGCCTACTGCTCTCTGGAAGACGGTCCGCCAAGGGGTCCTTTAGCCGTTTCTGGCGGCACTGCCGTAGATATACCTTCTGTCTCCACGCCAATATCTGCCGCAAGTTATAGCGCTCGATCAAATCGAGCAGCCGCTTCCTGCGTTGCCGGGGGATTTCTCTCCCGTGGCCCTTCCGCGCCAAACTGGACAACTCTCTCAGAGACGAGATCTTAGCGCCTAACATTGCTCGACCGGTCAGCGTGGGGTCGATGGGGGAAATTCATGGAAGGTAGTGGGAAGGGATGTCGCCGCCGAGCATTTCACGCAGCCCGGTCGTGGTAACCCGAAATGATGAGGCGGACAGGGCCTTGGTGGTCTCGCCAATGACCCCCACTCTCCTGATCACCCCGTCCTGGTTCCGGCTTCTGTTCATGAACGCGTCACGGCGGCCGTTGGTGTAGTCCTGGATTCGGCGGATCGAATGCTCGATGTGCCGCGGGCTTCGGCCCGCGTCACAGAGTTCCCTCCCTGAGCATGCAATCGCCGACATAAGGCGACAGGCTCTTCTCGGTGAGGACGCAGATCTCGACGCCGGGCGGTGCCTCCAGCTCCCGCCCGAGATCGACGATGTCGAAGGGGTCCCGGCCGAGGTCGAGGTCTACCGGCAGGTCCAGGTCGCTGTCCGGGCGCTGCTCGCGGCGGGGGTGGGAGCCGATTATGCGCACCCGCCGAACCCCCTGGCGGCGGGCGGCGTCCTGGATCGTCTTGTGGTCGAAGGGGGAGGCCATGCGCACAGGATAGCGAAACGCGGCTCGGGCGACAGCCGGCCACACAGGGCTCACCCCCTCCCGGCACGGGAAGGCAGTCAAGATCGCAGAGACGGCTCCCCGGCACCTCCCCTCCCTGGCCGGGGAAAGGGACTCGCCGGGGAATCATCCTGCGATTGGGAAGGGCGCGCTCGGAAGCGTCCCCGAGCACGCCGCGCGCGGTCCGGACCGCTTACTGCCCCTGGCTCATCAGATAGCCCACGGCCGCGGCGACCTCCTCGTCGCTGAGAGACATGTTGCCCCCCTTGGGCGGCATCATGCCCTTAGCCCCCTGAAAGCCGTTGATGGCGTGGGACACGAGCGTATCCTTGCCCTTGGCGATGCGCGGCGCCCAGGCACCGGTGTCGCCGAGCTTGGGCGCGCCGGCGGCGCCGGTGCCGTGGCAGGCGAAGCAGGCACGCTGATAGACCGCCTGGCCGTCGATGCCCGCGGAAGCGGCGGGCCCGGTGGAGGCGGGCTCCTCGGCGGGTGCGGCCTCGGCCTGAGCCGCGTCCCCGGCGGCCGCCTTCACGTCCGGCTCGCCGCTGGCCACCGACTGCTTCTCGGCGCCGGTCACCACCACGGTCCCGATGGGACGGATGCGCTCCAGCACCGCCTCGCGCGATTCGTCCGCCGCCATGGCCGCCGGGACCATCGCCGCCAGCGCCGCCCCGAGCAGCACCTTCTTCAGAGCCTCTAAATATTGCTGGGTCACGACAACGCTCCTCGTCAGCCGACTCGTGGTTCGCCCGGCGTGCCCGGGCCTCAAACGGCCGCCGAGTATACCGGCTTTGTCCCCGCGAGACCAAGATTGCATGAACCGCGCCCGTGTACGGCCCCACGGCACGATCCGCCGCCGCGGCGGGCCAAACGCGGTGACCGGCGGCGCGGGATCCTGTCGTCAATACGTGCGGTCGGGGTCCCCGTCCATTGACCGACCGGGCAGACAGCCCATCCGCCTCCTGCCCGGATCGGACCGGGATCCCCCGGGAGGAGGCATGGATCGCAGCGATTCACAAGACGGACGAGACCCGCGCGGATCCCGTCCGCCGTCAGATGGAGCTCGAGGAGAAGAGCTCGGCCCTGGGGGAGGCGAGCCGGTTCATTGTGAGCGTCCAGGCGGCGACGACAGCGACCCCCTGGGCTGGAGGGCCCGGGCCCTTTCTCCGCCACGGGAACTATCCCTTGGGCCGGGAGGGGTGATCCACTGCGGCGTCCGGGACGCCGGTCAGAAGAAGTTGGCGTATTCGGAGTAGCTGATCCCGACTCCTCCCAGGAGCAGCAGGGTGGCCCGCACGATCGGCTGGTCCCAGGGTTTGCGGAAGGCACCGACCTGCAGGCCGCGGATCTGCCCGATCAGCTCGCCAATCTCCGCCGGGCTTTCCTCCGGCTGCTCCGACCTGCCGTTGCCGGTGGCGACCAGACGAAGCTGCTGCTTCTGGAGCTGGTCCAGGATTCGGTCGCGGATCCTCTCGGCCACCTGATTGAGCCGCACCGCGCTCACGAAGGCGATCAGGAAGTTGAGCCCCACGACGACGGCCAGCGCCTGGGGGAAACCCCAGTCGTCGAAATAGGTGCTCTTGGCCAGGAGCATGAGCAATATGATCAGGACCGGGTAGTAGACGAGCTTGCTGACGGCCGCGGTCCTGTCCCCGATCAGCTGGACCTTGTAGAGGAGCTTCTGGTGCTCGAAGGGGACCTGCCCGCCCTCCGGGAGTCCACTCCATTCGACGTCCGGGGCACCCATCAGCTCGATCCAGCAAAGGCAGAGCCGGATCGCGTCCACCGCGACGAACAACAGGAACAGGGTGGTGAGCACACTGAGGCCGAGCAGGGCCCGATCGAGGTGGCATGCCAATTCGCCCCGGCAGGGGGGAGCCGTGGTGCCCAGCAGCGTGAACACGATGGAGGCGAAGGCCATGTACAGGAGCACATAGGAGACCGCCCGCAGGAACCAGTGCTCGACGGCACCCAGCTTCGAGTAATTGCGCCAGAGGGTGCCCACGTCCCTCTGCTGGCTCGGGTCCTGCGCCCACGCGTTGACGGACTGGATCTCCACCCGCCTGCCGTAGATCCAGCGCCACCAGGTCCCGATCACCAGCGCCCAGAACGCGGTCAGCAGGCCGATCTTGGCCAGGACGGGCACATGGAGCCCGCCTAGGACCATGGGCAAGGCGATGACGACAACGGCGGCGGCGAGGCAGAGCTTGACCCAGACCGGCAACTTCGGCCTCCGGGCCGTGCAGACCCGGTCGAAGACATCCAGGAGCCCGAGGGGGCGGCGGGGGACCACCGCCGGACCGCCGAAGTAATCCGCATCGATCCGACGGGCATTCTCGTCGAGCTGCCGTACGGACATGCCGACGAAGGCCGCCCCCAGCATGAGGATGAGTACGCGGATGTACTCGGTCGGCCAGACGCTGACCCCGGCCGAGAAGAGCAACGGCTCACCGCGCGGGCCGGACAGGAGGGCCGCGACCGTCAGCAGGATCAGCAGCAGGAAGAGCAGCCCCATCCAGACCAGCAACGGTCCGGATCCGGGTCTCAGCTGATGAAGGGCGAACAGCCCGAGGAGGGCCACCACGAAGATTCCCACGGCCGCCGCCAGCGCGGACTCGCCGCGCGAGCCGGGAACGCTGTTTATGGGAGCTCCTGAATTGTCTTCCCCGGCCGCCCCGCCCACGCCCAGGGGCACGGGACCCCAGCGTCCGACCTCGAAGAGCCGGGCCGGCAGGCGTTCCTTCAGCCGCTTCTGCGCGGAATCGTCCAGCGGATCGAGCCCGTCGCCGCCGGCGGATACGACCTGTTCCAGCAGGCCCGCGTCGACGGCCAGCCTCGTAGCGAGATAGGTGGAGGTCTGGTACCCGCTGCGGAACGGAGGCGTACGGTCCTGAAGCCCGGGGGGGAGGCTGCTTCCGTAGGTGGAGGCGATCACCAGGTTGCGGGTCCAGCGGAAGTCCCCGGGGTGAAACAGCAGGGCGTCGTAGTCGGTGGTCAGCCACAGGGTTCCGGGGAGCTGGGCGCGCAACGCCTTGAGAATGAGGAGCTTGTCATACACGTCGCTCCCCAGGATGAACACCGCCCTTACCGATCGGCCCTCGTCCAGGCGCAGCCGCCGGTTCAGTTCGCGGATCCGCTCGGAAAGGCGCCTGAGGTAGTCGTAACGCCCAGTTCCCGCCGCCCGCCTCACGTTCGGCGAGCCGGTCAGCTCGGCCAGGGCGTCATGCCCTCCCGCGCTGCCGGACTCCCGGGGGCGGCGATCAGTCCCGTCCCTTTCCCCCGGGACGATGCCATCGATGCCCCTCTGATAGCTGTACTGGTGCAGCTGGGGACAGGCCTCCCGCCGGCAGATTCGCTGCGCCAGGGCCCTCGGAAGAGAGCGCCCGTAGTAGGTGTCCCACTCGGAGATGACGACGACGTGGTCGGATTCGCCGTCGTGCGCGTCGATATCGATGTCCCGTCGCCCGAGCTCGTCCACCAGAGCCTCGAGCAGCGTCTGGTCGTCCCGGATGGTGCGCAGGAATCCGACGCCCTGCCCTGCAACCGCACCGGCCACGGACGGCAGGGACGCCGGCCGGGTGGATTCGGGGAAATCGGCCCCCTTCTTTCCCCTCCTCACGTCCTCGATGATCTCCTCGCTCGAAACCGTGGCATTGGGGGAGAGGATGAGCACGGGTTTTCCGGATGAGGCGAAGCACTGTCCGAGGTCCGGGGGCTCGGACCGGACGGCCTCACGCACCATCTTTCGCAGCGTCCCGGAGCGGGCGGGCCCGATAATCGCGAGAGGCACTTCCCCCCCAGGGTCGGCCCCGGCGTTCAGCGGCCCGAACAGCTGGTGGAGAGCTTCGAGCGGCCGGTCGCCCAACCGCGCGTCGTTGACCCAGAGGACCGCGACGGCATCGGGGACTCTGTCCCCGATGCCCTTCAGGCCGAGGGCGTCCAGCGCGGGCTGGGCCGATGCGGGGGTGAACTCCCGGTCGTACCATTCGTACGGAACGGCGCCGAGGCGGCCGCCGTCGCAGACGCGGAGGCTTTCGGAATCCCGGGGCGCGAGGCCCGACTCCGTGAGGGCGGAGAGCACGGAGTAACGAGCCCGCCGCCGCCGCTCCTCGACCTCCGCATGGGCACCGGGCCACGTCAGGACCGGGAGCAGCAGCACGCGCTCGCCGGCACTGCGGGCCTGGTCGATGTCGGATGCCAGGGCGCTGTCGTCGCACGTGCAGTCGCGAACCGCCGGCGTTGCGGCCCGATCGCCGGTGTCGCCGCCCCGCGTGAAAGCGGCCTTGAAGGGGTCCTGCCACAGACGGGCCTTCACACGCCCGGCGTCCGTGGGCGCTTCTCCATAGTCGCGCGTCGCGGCCGTCTCGGGGCGTGCGCTCTCCAGGGGAGCGGCCTTCCAATAGACCGCCCCCAACGCCGCCAGAAGAAGAAACCCGACGAACGTCAGGCCTGGGTCCCCTCGCAACGGAAGCGCCATCCGTGCCTCCCGGTCCCTGCCACCCGCGGCTTGTTCCAAGCCTGAAGAAAACTTTAGTCGGCGCCCCGGGGCTGATCAACACGAGCCCGGAGTGAAAAGCAGGCAAGGACACCACCGTCGGCCGGCCCGGGACCCGGGCCGCGGGCTTTGCGCGGACGTCCCCGCTGCCGTACAAGAGGGGAAGCGGGAGATTGGGCGAGCACCCGCTCCCGGGGCGGGAACCAAGGCCTCCGGCCGTGGGCCGAACGGGTATCGGCGGGCCCATCGGACGCGGTACCGGACGTGCGGCCCTCCCCCGTCCCGTGACCGGTTCGGGCACCCGCGGCAAGGGTGCGCCGCGCAAGCACAAAGAAACCCCAGGACTCCAATGGCCGAGAAGATACGCGTTCGAGGGCTGGTTCAGGGCGTGGGCTTCCGCCCCACGGCCTGGCGCATCGCCCGGGAACTGGGCCTGGCGGGCGACGTGCGCAACGACGGCGAGGGCGTGCTGGTGCGTCTGTGGGCCGATCGGGATGCGGTCGGCGCCTTCTGCGGGCGCCTGTCGGCGGAGTGTCCGCCGCTGGCGCGCATCGATGCCATCGAGCGCGCCCCGATGCCCGACCAGCCGGCTCCCGAAGACTTCGAGATCATCGCCAGCGATGCCTCGGCGGTGCGTACTGGGGTGGTCCCGGACGCGGCCACCTGCCCGGCCTGCCGGGCGGAGCTGCTGGACCCGGCCGACCGCCGCTACCGCTACCCGTTCATCAACTGCACACACTGCGGGCCACGCCTGTCGATCGTGCGCGCCGTCCCCTACGACCGGGCCAACACCAGCATGTCGGTGTTCCCCATGTGCCCGGCCTGCCGCGCGGAGTATGAGGATCCGGGT
>JASFUT010000131.1:0-8646 GCA_050050175.1 Chromatiales bacterium | reverse complement strand
TCATGGGCTCGATCAACATCATCGCCACGGTGCTCAACATGCGCGCCCCCGGCATGACGCTGATGAAGATGCCGCTGTTCGTCTGGACCTGGTTCATCACCGCCTTCCTCCTGATCGCCGTGATGCCCGTCCTGGCCGGCGCCGTTACCATGATGCTCACCGACCGCCACTTCGGCACCAGCTTCTTCGACGCGGCGGGCGGCGGTGACCCGGTTCTGTTCCAGCACGTGTTCTGGTTCTTCGGTCATCCCGAGGTCTACATCATGATCCTGCCGGCGTTCGGCGTGATCTCCCAGATCATCCCGACCTTCGCCCGCAAGAAGCTGTTCGGCTACAGCTCCATGGTGTACGCCACCGCTTCCATCGCGTTCCTCTCGTTCATCGTCTACGCGCATCACATGTTCACGACGGGTATGCCGGTGGCGGGCGAGCTCTACTTCATGTACGCGACCGTCATGATCGCCGTGCCGACCGCGGTGAAGGTGTTCAACTGGACCGCCACCATGTGGCGCGGCTCCATGACCTTCGAGACGCCGATGCTGTGGGCCATCGCCTTCGTGTTCCTGTTCACCATCGGGGGCTTCACCGGCCTGATGATGGGCGTCGCCCCGGCGGACATGCAGTACCACGACACCTACTTCATCGTGGCGCACTTCCACTACGTGCTGGTCACGGGGGCGCTGTTCGCCATCATTGCCGCCGTCTACTACTGGCTGCCGAAGTGGACCGGGCACATGTACGACGAGCGCCTCGGCAAGATCCACTTCTGGTGGTCCGTGATCTCGGTGAACGTGCTGTTCTTCCCCCAGCACTTCCTGGGGCTGGCGGGAATGCCGCGCCGCATCCCGGACTACTCGCTGCAGTTCGCCGACTGGAACATGGTCTCCAGCCTCGGCGGCTTCGCGTTCGGACTGGCCCAGCTCATGTTCCTGTACATCGTCATCAAGACGATTCGGGGCGGAAAGCAGGCGAGCACCCAGGTGTGGGAAGGTGCGGAAGGGCTTGAATGGACCGTTCCGTCGCCGGCGCCGTACCACACGTTCGAAACGGCGCCCGAGGTCAAGTAGTCGTGGGATTCACCGGGCTGCGCGTATCGGCGCAGCCCGGCGGGAAGGGCATGATCATGACGAAGACGCCAGCAGAGCCGCGATCGGGAGCGACCCGCAAGATTCTGGTCGTCGTCGTGCTGTTCGCGATCGCCATCGGGTTCTACGTCGCCAGCTTCCTGGTGGTGCGCTGAGATGGGCGGCTCCGATCGTTCCAGGGCCAACCGTCGCGTGGTCACCCGGCTGGCACTGGTGGGCGTCGCCATGTTCGGCTTCGGGTTCGCGCTTGTGCCCCTGTATGACGTGTTCTGCTACGTGACGGGAATCAACGGCAAGACGGGCCAGATCGAGCTGGAGGAGGCGCTCGGCGGGAGGGTCGACAAGGATCGGACGGTCACCGTGGAGTTCCTGGCCTCGGTCAACAGTGAGCTTCCCTGGGAGTTCCGGCCCACCGTCAAGGAGGTCGAGGTGCATCCCGGCGCGGTGACCGAAGTCAAGTACTATGCCAGGAACCAGACCGACCGTTCCGTGACCGGAACCGCGGTGCCCAGCGTCGCGCCGGGGGTGGCGGCCAAGTACTTCAACAAGACCGAATGCTTCTGCTTCACCCAGCAGACGCTGGGGCCGCGCGAAGCCCGGGACATGCCGCTGCGCTTCGTCGTCGCCGCCGATCTGCCCGAGGAGGTCAAGAGGCTGTCCCTGTCCTACACCTTCTATCAGGCCGGGGACCGCGTCGCCGCGGCAGACTAGCGGTGCAGGCCGCGAAGACGACCGGGGACATGGGCTGAGCCCGGATAATCAACCAAGCCAATTCTGCATAAACGAGAGGGAATGACCAATGTCAGCAGCATCCAAAGGGGGTTACTACCTGCCGGAGCCGAGCTATTGGCCCCTGGTGGGCTCGGTAGGCCTGTTCCTGACCCTGGGCGGATTCGCGCATTTTCTCCATGACGGCTCGCCCCTGTTCATGGTGGCCGGCTTCCTGATCATGCTGGTCATGCTCTTCGGCTGGTTCGGCACCGTCATCCGGGAGAGCCTGTCCGGAAAGTACAACAACCAGGTGGACATGTCCTTCCGCCTGGGCATGGGCTGGTTCATCTTCTCGGAGGTGATGTTCTTCGCGGCCTTCTTCGGCGCACTCTTCTATGCCCGCATGTTCTCCGTTCCCTGGCTCGGCGGTGCCGGCAACAACGACATGACCGGTGCACTCCTGTGGCCCGGGTTCGATGCCGCCTGGCCCACCAACGGGCCGGCCGACGTGGGCGGGCCCTTCGAGGCCATGGGTGCCTGGGGCATCCCGGCGATCAACACCCTGATCCTGCTCTCCAGCGGCGTCACCGTCACGCTGGCACACTGGGCGCTGAAGAAGTCCCAGCGCGGCGCGCTGGTCGGGTGGCTGGCGGCCACCGTGGCGCTGGGCGCACTGTTCCTGTCCCTGCAGATCTATGAGTACGGGCACGCGTACTCGGAGCTCAACCTGACCCTGGGCTCGGGCATCTACGGGACGACCTTCTTCATGCTGACCGGGTTCCATGGGCTTCACGTGACGCTGGGGGCAATCATGCTGCTGGTGATCCTGCTGCGCAGCATGAAGGGGCACTTCACCGCCGAGCACCACTTCGGCTTCGAAGCCGTCGCCTGGTACTGGCACTTCGTCGACGTGGTCTGGCTGGGCCTGTTCGTGTTCGTCTACTGGCTGGTCTGACGGGCAGGCGGACAGGCGAGGAGCGGGCGCCGCGGTCGCGCGGCGCCCCCTTTTTGTCTTTTCAGCCCGGAATGGCTCCGTGGGGCTCCAGCACG
This sequence comes from Chromatiales bacterium, assembly GCA_050050175.1. Classification (GTDB taxonomy): domain Bacteria; phylum Pseudomonadota; class Gammaproteobacteria; order Chromatiales; family Chromatiaceae; genus CAVQCX01. The sequence continues at coordinate 5,800 of JASFUT010000131.1, read as the reverse complement.
CCGGTCAGGTAGCCCAGGATCAGGAGAACGAACAGCGCGACGGACAGGCTGATGCGCACGGTCAGCGCTCGGACGGTCCGATCGGACGAGCCCTTGTCCTGGATCAGATAGAACAGCCCGCTGCCGAGACTTGCGATGATCGCGAGCAGGAACAGGACGATGATGATCTTGCTGAACATGAGGAAGGTAAGACCCTGGAGCTGATGCCCGGCAGTATAACAGAGCCGCAGGTCCCGGATGCGCATCGGCCCCTTTGACTTTCGCCCCTCGTTGTGGCCGACCCTGGCGACGGTGCTCCTGCTGCCGGTCCTGGTCGGTCTGGGCCAATGGCAGCTCGAGCGGGCGGCCTGGAAGCAGGGCCTGGTGGATGCCCATGCGGAGCGCATCAGTCAGCCCGCCCGGCCGCTGCAGGACCTTCTGGGGTCTTCCCTGTCCGGGGAGGGACTGAAGTATCGGCAGGTGACGGCGCGGGGGCGCTATGACCTGGATCACCAGCTCCTGCTGGACAACCGGATCCACCAGGGTGCCGCCGGCTACCATGTCCTGACCCCCCTGCGCCTGGACGGCGCGGACCCGGCAGGGAGCTGGGTGCTGATCGATCGCGGCTGGGTGCCGGTCGGCCCCAGCCGGGCGGAGCTTCCGGCCCTGCCGGGACCCGAGGGCCCGGTGATTGTCCGGGCGATGATCCGCCTGCCTCCGGAGAAAGTGTTCCGGCTGGAGCCGGCGGAAGAGGGCGGCGAGGTCTGGCCGCAGGTGGTCCAGCAGCTCGAGCTCGCGCCCATCGAGCGCCGGCTGGGTCACGCGCTGCTGCCGCTGGTCCTGCTGCTCGATCCGGACGACCCCGCGGGGTTCGTCCGTGACTGGAAGCCGGTTTACGGCATCACGCCGGACAAGCACCGCGCCTATGCGGCGCAGTGGTACACGCTCGCCGTGGTGCTTGTGCTGATATACGTCGGCGTCAACACGCACCGCGTTGCGCGCCGGCCCACTGATCACGAGAGCGAGCATCCATGAAGCGTTTCGGGGGGAACCGCCACAGGTGCGGCGTTCAGGCGGCCCGGCGGCAAGGGGGTCGGATCAGCCCCCGGCTGGTGCTGGTTCTTCTGGGCGTGCTGTTCGTCGCGCCCGTGCTGGTCGCCTGGCTCATTTACTTCGGCTCCGAGCAGGGCTGGCTGTCCGGAGGGACGACCAACCGGGGGCGGCTGATAGAGCCGGCGCGGCCGTTGAAGCTGCCCGCGGGAATGGTCGGGCCGGCGGGCGAGCCCTTCCCGGAGGACTTCCTGAGCGGCAAGTGGACCTTGCTCTACGTCGGCGCCGCCGGCTGCGGGGCGTCGTGCAGCGAGACGCTGCACAGCCTGCGCCAGGTGCGTCTGGCGCAGGGGGAGGACATGCGGCGCGTCCAGCGGCTCTTCCTGGTCGCCGACGCCGAGGGAGCGGATCTGCAGGGAGTTCTGGCGGATTATCCGCAGCTGGCGGTGGCCCTGGCCTCGCCGGCGCAGACGCAGGCCATCGCCCCGCAACTCGGCGTGGACGGCATCCCCATGAAGGGCGCGGGGCGTGTCTACCTGATCGATCCGCTCGGGAATCTGATGATGTACTATCCGCCCGGCGCCGACCCGCGCGGCATGGTCAAGGATCTGGAAAGGCTGCTCAAGTACTCGCAGATCGGATAGTCCCGACGAGCGGGCGTCCCACCGGGGCCGGACCGGGGGGCACGAGACCTGCATCTGATGTTGTTGCAATGGCGGCTGGGGCGCCGGTACGGCTCCAGCGCCCGGGGATAGACTGAGATGGAAGCAGATCGTCGCAGGCGGACCTTCGCCCGCCTGTCATTCGTCGCTGCCGTGCTGGCGCTGGTGGTGATCGTCCTGGGGGCCTATGTGCGTCTGTCCGACGCGGGTCTGGGATGTCCCGACTGGCCCGGCTGCTACGGCCGCATCGTCGCCCCCTACCAGCACCTGCACGTGGAGGAGGCCCGGGACGCCTTCCCCGGGGCCGAGGTCCACACCGGCAAGGCATGGAAGGAGATGATCCACCGCTACGCGGCGGGGACCCTGGGGCTGCTGATCCTCGCCCTGGCCGTGCTCGCGGTGCGCAACCGCCGCGACCCGCGCCAGGCCGTCGGCCTGCCCCTGTTTCTGGTGGCGCTGGTGGTCTTCCAGGCGGCGCTCGGCATGTGGACGGTGACCATGCTCCTGCGTCCCGCGGTGGTCACCCTGCACCTGATAACGGGGATGCTGACCCTGGCGCTCCTGTGGTGGCAGGCGTTGAGGCACTCCGACCGGCTGCGTCCCGCCGTGCGCCCGAGGGCGAACCTGCTGCCCTGGGCGCGGCTGGGCCTCGTCGTGCTGTTCGTGCAGATCGCCCTGGGCGGCTGGACCAGCAGCAACTACGTGGCGCTGCACTGCCCGGATTTCCCGACCTGCCAGGAGCAGTGGATTCCGCCCCTGAACCTGCGGGACGCCTTCGACGTCGTAGGCGCCCCCGGCGTCAACTACGAGGGCGGACGGATGTCGCTGGAAGGGGGGGTGACCGTTCACTTCCTGCACCGCCTCGGTGCCCTGGTCACCCTGCTCTACCTGGGGGCCCTGGCGCTGGCGGCGGTGATCGCGGGGGCGTCGCGCACCCTGCGCTCGCTGGGCGGGGTGCTGCTCGCGATCCTCTCCGTCCAGATCGCCCTCGGCATCGCTAACGTGGTGCTGCGCCTTCCCCTGCCGGTCGCGGTAGGCCACAATGCGGGCGCCGCACTCTTGGTGATTGCGCTCATCACCCTGGTTCACGCTTTGCGCACCGACCGACCCGACGCGCGGCCGCAGGCAATCTGAGGTACCGATCATGACCGAGCTGATACTGGAAAAGGCATCGACCCTCCATTGGCGGGAATACTACGCCCTGTGCAAGCCGAAGGTCGTCGCCCTCATCGTCTTCACGGCGGTGGTGGGCATGCTCCTGTCGACTCCGGGTGCGGTTCCTCTGGACGCCCTGGTCTTCGGCACGCTGGGCATCGGCCTGGGCGCGGCCTCCGGCGCTGCGGTGAACCAATGGGTCGACCAGCGCATCGACGCGATGATGGAGCGCACCCACAACCGGCCGCTGCCCACCGGACAGCTGTCCTCGCGGGCGGCGATCACCTTTGCGCTGCTGCTGGGCGCCCTGTCGATGGTCGTCCTGGTGGCCTTCGTCAACCCGCTCACGGCGCTGCTGACCTTCATCTCCATGATCGGCTACGCGGTGATCTACACCATGTTCCTCAAGCGCTCGACGCCCCAGAACATCGTGCTCGGCGGTGCGGCGGGCGCGGCACCGCCGGTGCTCGGCTGGGCGGCCGCCACGGGCCAGGTCAACACCGAGGCGCTGCTCCTGTTTCTGGTGATCTTCATCTGGACTCCGCCCCATTTCTGGGCCCTGGCGATCAAACGGCGCAAGGAGTACGCACAGGCCGGTGTGCCCATGCTGCCCGTGACCCACGGCGTGGCCTTCACCAAGCTCAATATCCTGCTGTACACCCTCATGCTGGTGGCGGTGACCCTGTTGCCCTTCGTGATCCAGATGAGCGGCCTGATCTACCTCGCGGGGGCCCTCTCCCTGGGCATCGGGTTCGTGTACCACGCGGTCGTGCTCTACCGCGCCGAAGGCGATGCGCACACCATGAAGACCTTTGGCTACTCCATCTTCTATCTCAGCGCCCTGTTCGCTTTCCTGCTGGCCGACCACTATGCGAGGCTGGTGATCCGGGCGTTTCTGTGATTATTCGGTAGACAGTAGGAAGTAGACAGTAGAAAGGGGCTGGCGGGGCAGGCCTGTGCGGGTGGCCCCGCCTCCGTAGGTCCGGCTTCAGCCGGACGACCTCCGCGCTGGACGATCGCTGCGCTGGCGGCAATCGGCGGGGCCGCTGTAGAGCGGCTGCCAGCCGCGAATACGACCCTGCCGGATGCCTCCTTCGGCCAGAGGCTGGCCTCCTACAGCGGGCGAAGCCAGAGACTGCGGGAGACGGGCCTCCTCGGCGAATGCAGCCCACGCGAACGCCGGTTCGCGCTCAGCGAGCGCTCCTACACCCAACTCCGCCCTCGGCGGCGGTTCGTCTCGTAGGAGCGGCTGCCAGCCGCGAATACGACCCTGCCGGATGCCTCCTTCGGCCAGAGGCTGGCCTCCTACAGCGGGCCAAGCCAGAGACTGCGGGAGACGGGCCTCCTCGGCGAATGCAGCCCACGCGAACGCCGGTTCGCGCTCAGCGAGCGCTCCTACACCCAACTCCGCCCTCGGCGGCGGTTCGTCTCGCAGGAGCGGCTGCCAGCCGCGAATACGACCCTGCCGGATGCCTCCTTCGGCCAGAGGCTGGCCTCCTACAGCGGGCCAAGCCAGAGACTGCGGGAGACGGGCCTCCTCGGCGAATGCAGCCCACGCGAACACCGGTTCGCGCTCAGCGAGCGCTCCTACACCCAACTCCGCCCTCGGCGGCGGTTCGTCTCGTAGGAGCGGCTGCCAGCCGCGAAGGGTTTGGGCTCAGCGAGCGCTCCTACGGGTAGCCGGGCCGAGGTCACCGCAAGGGGGCTGTCGATGTCTTGTCGACGCCCGCCCGTGTCTACTGTCTACCGTCTACTGTCTACCGCCTTCCTAGAATATCGGCACCAGGTGGTATCCCTGGCTCTGCCAGCCGATGAGCGAGATGAACCCGTCGCCCACCGGCGTCAGGCCGGGCAACAGCTTCGCAGGGTCGACCCCGAACACGTCGCAGGCCACCGCGCAGACCTCCTGCCGGACGCCGAGTGCATCAAGCTTCTCCACGCTCTCGGCGATGGATTTGAGCTCCGCGCCGAATTCCATGTCCAGGAGTTCATCGGGCTCGGTGGTGAGATAGCGGACCGTCTCGCCGATGTAGACAAGGATCATGTCGGGCTCGACCCCCTGGTCACGCAGCCCTTGGTGGGTGCCGCGGATGATCTCGAGATAGAACGCCGTCTTCTTCGGGTTGGTGAAGTCGATCAGGAAGACGGCCTTGGCTTCCTCCAGGTCGGCCAGCGCCGCCGAGTCGTCGATCCTCGGGGGCGCGTCCGCCGACCATGCCGGAGCGACGAGGGCCGGACAGGCCAGCAGGAAGGCGAGTGTATAAAGCAGGCTGCGCATGGGTCGGACCTCCGTCTTCAATGGGGGGTGATTGAGTCGGGGGTGACGCCGCCACCCCGGGGCGGAAATGGAGCCTGGCAGAGCCCGGCGCAGGTTCAAGGCCGGAACGGCGCCTCGGCGGTCGGGGTGAGGGCGGCGGCACGGCGTTGCTTGCGACGCCCGGCCCGTGCGGCGGGGTGTTTGGTTCGCGGCTGGCAGCCGATCCTACGGCGGGCTCGCGGCCGGGCCGTCCGTAGAGGCGCGCGCTGAGCGCGAACGCTGCGTCGTGCAGCGGGGTTTCTCGGTTCGCGGCTGGCAGCCGCTCCTACGGCGGGCCGCCGGCCGGCCCACCTGTTCGAACAGGAAGATGGGCTCCCGGGCCCGCCCCTGTCCACCCTCAACCGTCCGCCCCCCTCAGCATCCCTCGCCGATGTTCAGGCCCCGCTTCGGTTTGGAGCCTTCCGCGTCGGTGCCGACGCCGGTACCCAGACCCAGGCCGAGTCCGAGGCCGAGGGGATCGCCCTCCGCGCCCGCGGCCTCGGCCGGCTCCTTGGAGCCGACCGTGTCGCTGCCCGCGCCCGCGCCCAGACCCAGGCCCAGCCCCAGGCCGAGGGGGTCGGCGTCGGCGGCTGCCCCCTCCGGCTCGGCCGGCTCCAGGGGCGGGGTGAAGCCGCCGGCCGCGGCCTGGCGGACGGGG
>JASFUT010000130.1:0-8662 GCA_050050175.1 Chromatiales bacterium | reverse complement strand
GCACCCGTTCGGGGCCCAGCCGTGCACGCAGTCGCTCGAGCAGGCGTCCGTCGCCGCCCGGCCGCCGGAGGGTCTCCGGGAACAGCTCGCCGCTGCGCGGAACGCCGGCCGAGAGGTCGTCCACGGCCAGGCGGACCTCACGCACCGGCGCGGGCAGCTCCAGGCGCTCCAGACGCTCGCGCAGCAGATCGATCAGGGGCCCGGCGTCGCTCAGGGGCTCCAGGAGCCCAAGGGCGAAGCGCGTCGGCGAACGGTCCGCGTGAATGAGGGTCCAGTCGAGCCGCTGGGCGCCGGCCTGGCGGCCGACGAGGAATCCGGTCAGCTCCAGGACCAGGCGGCGGGCGCCGAACAGCAGGGCCCGGGTATCCTGGACCTCGGCCGGAAGCTCGAGCCGGCCCCGGTAGCGTGCGGGCGGCTCGAAGAGGGGCCGGGGGTCCGGCGTCTCACCCAGCAGACGCTCGAGCCGTTGCACGAACGCGGCGCCGAAGCGCCGGCCCAGGCCCGGACGGGGGAGCCCAAGCACCTGCCCGAAGCGCTCCAGTCCCATGTGGCGCAGGGCAGCCAGCGCCTCCGGGGCCAGATCCGCCCGCTCCAAGGGCAGGCCGGCCAGGGCGCGGCACAGCGCCTGCGGACCCTCCACGATGAGCTCCCGGCCCGCGCGGGCCAGCTGAAGGGCGCCCCCCGGCGTAGGCGCCAGGCAGAGTCGGGCCCCGTAGCCCAGGTCATCGAGCCCCTGACGGACCCGGGCGATCAGGGATCGCGGGCCGCCGAAGAGGCGCAGGCTGCGGCCGGCCTCCAGCAGCAGCGCGCCGGGCGGTGCCGGGCTCACCTGGGAGGTGAACCCTCCGGCCCAGAGCGCCAGTGCCCCCAGTGCCCGATGCTCCCGCTCCGGGCTCCGGTCGAGGAGGTGAAGATCGGCGGCCAGGGCCCGGGCGGCCCCGACGGGCATGCCGCTCCTGATGCCGGCCTCGGCCGCAGAGCGGTTGACGAGCAGCACCCGCCCGCCCTGAGACCTGTGCTCGACTATGCCCATCGGGAGGTCCCGGTCCAGCCCCCGGGTGAACACCTCCAGGGGCAGCCAGGGCAGGTCGACGGCGAGCCAGCGCACGGGCGCCGCCCCGGGATCAGGCGTGCTTTCGGAAGGGGACGAGACCGGCCGGCGCATCGAGCCGGAGCGGACCGGCGGGCCAGCCGCCGCGACACTTGAGCACCCGCACCTCCAGACCCTGGGCCCGGGGGGTGGCCCGCACCCTCAGGTGGGCCGGCGAGGGGCTGCGAGCGGCGGAAGGGGGACGGAACAGAAAGCCCGTGGCACCGCCGGTCTCGGCGGCCAGCTGCAGACGCCGCAGCCGCTCCGGCCGAAGATTCCCGGCCCAGCTCAGCACCGCGCTGCACACGCCCGAGCGCAGGGCCTGCTCCAGGGCCCAGAGCCGCTCCTGCTCGTCCCCGGCGTGGACCAGCAGCAGGTGGGAGAGATTCACGCCTGCGCCGGCCCAGCCGGGCGCATAGGGCATGAGCGGCGGCGAGATCAGGGCCACCCAGCGGTCGCCGCGACTCAGGCGCGCCACGGCGGGCATCACCAGGTCCAGCCCGCCTCGCCCGGGGCCCTCGGCCAGCACCTCGACCAGGGCATCCCGGGGCCAGCCGGCACCGGGCAGCAGCGCGTCCAGGCCGGCAAAGCCGGAAGAGATGCCGTCCCTGGCTGTGGGGGAAGGGGTCCTGCCGCGCCACAGATCGGCGCGGGTCTGTATCAGATTTTCCAGGCTCATCGCTCGGAGGCTCGGGTAATCGGCTCTTGCTTTCCATTCTCCGCCGGGGGGAGGCTCAAATGCCGAGCCCGGTCGATATCCACGTCAAGCCTTCCCCAGACGCCGCGGCGACAATGCATCCGGACCGGTGCGCAGCACCCCCACGCCCAGGCCTTCGATCACCAGGGGGCACTCACGCAGATCGACCTCGATGGGATCGAACGCCGGATTCTCAGCCTGCAGCGTCACCCGATGACGTCCCCTTCGCCGCAATCGCTTGACCGTCACCTCGTCGTCCAGCCTGGCCACCACGACCTGGCCGTTCCCCGCCTCCGGCGTGCTGTGCACCGCCAGCAGATCGCCGTCGAGGATGCCGGCGTCGCGCATGCTCATCCCCTGTACCCGCAGCAGGTAGTCGGCCCGGGGACGGAAGAGCCCCGGGTCGATCCGGAGGCGGTCCTCCACGTGCTCCGCAGCCAGGACGGGGCTGCCCGCCGCCACCCGGCCCACCACCGGCAGACCGGTCTCCTCCACGGGCGGCTCCCCCTGAGCCAGCAGCCGTATCCCCCGGGAGGTGCCCCGGCGCAGCTCGATTGCGCCCTTTCGGGCGAGGGCCCGCAGGTGCTCCTCCGCCGCATTGGCCGAGCGGAAGCCCAGCTCGGCGGCGATCTCCGCCCGCGTGGGCGGCGAGCCGTGATCCGCCACCCGGCGGCGGATCAGGTCCAGGATCTGGCGTTGGCGGGCGGTGAGGTCCACGGTGGCGGCTTCCGGCGCGGTGATACTGTAATTATATACAGATATCGGAGCGGTGCCAGGGGAGGAAGTAGACAGTAGACAGGGACAACCTGCCCCCCGGCATCGTCCCACCGGCAGGGGCGGCTGTCACCCGCGAACCGTCGGGTGGGGATGCGACAGACGAACGGGGCGATGAGCGATCATGGGGCGCCCTTGTCGACGAGGGAGCGGGGTAGGCAGTAGACAGGAAAAAGACCGGCCGCGCCCTTCGCGGCGTCGGGTGCAGACGGGAGATGTGGGACGGAACCACTGCCCCGGCCGCTGACCCTCCTACTTCCCGGGTCGGACCAGGCCCCCCAGGCCCACGTCCTCCAGGGCGTTCTCCATGAGCTGGCGCACCGAGGCGGCGTCCTCGAAGCGCAACGCCGTCCGCAGGAGCTGGCGGGCGCGCGAGGTGCTGAAGCTGCGCACCACCCGCTTTGTTCGCAGCAGACTGCCCCCGCTCATGCTGAGACTGGTGATGCCCATGCCGAGCAGCAGCACCACGGCCATGGGACTGCCCGCCATCTCGCCACAGACGCCCACATCCCGGCTGTACATCCGGGCACCCTCCACGACCTGTACCAGCGATCGCAGCACCGCCGGGTGCAGCTCTTCGTAGAGGTCGGCGACCTTGGCATTGTTGCGATCCACCGCGAGCAGGTATTGGGTGAGGTCGTTGGTTCCGATGGAGAGGAAGTCAACCCGCCGGGCCAGGGCCTCGACCTGGTACACCGCCGAGGGCACCTCGACCATGACGCCGATCCTCGGCATGGTCACCGCGTAGCCCTCCTCCTGCAGCTCGTCGTGGGCTCGCTGGATCAGGGACAGGGCCTCGTCCACCTCCGAGACGTTGGTGATCATGGGCAGCATGATCCGCAGGTTGCCGACGCCCACGGCCGCCCGCAGCATGGCCCGCAACTGGGTGAGAAAGATCTCGGGATGGTCCAGCGACACCCGGATGCCCCGCCAGCCGAGGAAGGGATTCGACTCCTGCATGGGGAAGTAGGGCAGCGGCTTGTCGCCGCCGATGTCGAGGGTGCGCATGACGACGGGCCGGGGGTCGAAGGCCTTGAGCACCCGCCGGTAGTTCATCATCTGGACCGCCTCGCCCGGGAAGCGGTCCCGGACCATGAAGGGAAGCTCGGTGCGGTACAGGCCCACGCCGGCGGCCTCGTCCGTGCCGAGCACACCCATTTCGGAGACCAGGCCCGTATTCAGGTACAGCGGGATGGGCGTGCCGTCGAGGGTCTCGGTGGGCAGCCCGCGCAGGGCCTCGAGCTCGGCCGACAAAGCCCGCTCATCTTCGGCCAGCCGCTCGTACTCCGCCACCACCGACGGGGTTGGCGTGATGTAGACGCGGCCGCGGTAGCCGTCGAGGATCGCCTGCCGGCCCTCGAGTCGGCCGACGGGCAGGTCGCTGACGCCCATCACCGCCGGGACGCCCATGGCACGCGCCAGGATCGCCACGTGGGAGGAGCTCGTGCCTCGGGCGGAGACCACCCCGGCCAGCCTGCCCTCGGGCACCTCGGCGAGCTGCACGGCGCTCACGTCCTCGCCCGCCAGGATGGTGTCTTCGGCGTACTCCGTGGGCCGCGGCGTCTCCCGCTGCAGGTGCATCAGGATGCGCCGGCCCAGATCGCGCACGTCAGAGGCCCGCTCACGCAGGTAGACGTCCTCCATACGATCGAACACCTGGGCGTGCTCGTCGATGGTCTGGCGCAGGGCACCGGGGGCCCAGCTCCCGTTGCGGATCCGCTCGACCGTACGCTCCACCAGCGTATCGCTGCCCAGCATCAGCAGCCAGGCGTCGAACAGGGCCCTGTCCTCCGCATCCAGGGTCGCGCCCATCCGGCCCTGCAGCGTCTTGAGATCGGACTCCACCGCCTTCACCGCCGTGCAGAAAGCCGCTTCCTCCGTCTGCGGGTCCTCTGCGCCACGATCCGGCACGGCCGAGAGATTGGCCTCGGGGTAGACCACCACCAGCGTGCCGATCGCCACACCGCTGGCGCCGGGGCGGCCCTGCAGGAACCGGCTCGGCGCCGAGTGGTCCTGGATCGTGGCGAGCTCGCCGCTGGCCTGGGCATGGGTGATGGCACCGGCCAGCTGGGCGGCCAGGGTGAACAGGAAGGTGACCTCGTTGTCGTCGAAGCGCCGGGGCTCCTGCTGGCGCACCACGACGACGCCGAGGACCCGGCGGTTCTGGATGATGGGGACGCCGAGAAAGCCGTGGAAGTGCTTTTCCCCCGTCTCGGTGATGAACATGTAGCGCGGATGGGAGGGCGCATCGTCCAGGTTGATAGGCTCGGCGCGCTCGCTGACCAGCCCGATCAGACCCCGGTGCAGAGGCAGACGCACCTGCCCGACGGCCTCGGGATTGAGTCCGTCCGTGGCGAGCAGCACGTGCTCGCGGGTGTCGAAATCCGTCAGGTACACCGAGCAGACGTCCGCGCGAATCGCCTGCTTCACGCGACGTACGATGATCCCGAGGGCCTCGCCCAGATCGGAGGCCGCGTTCACCTCTTGCACGATGCTGTGCAGTACCTCGAGCATCGCCTTCCAGCGTCCTCAGGAGTGGATGGGTCGGGTGGTGCTCAGCGCCGGTTCTGGCGCAGGTAGTTCGAGTGCGAGCGCGTCGGGGGGCCTTCGGGAAACAGCAGGGGTGCCAGCTCTTCCAGTGCCTGGGCGTACACCCGCCGTTTGAAGTAGACCACTTCGCGGACCGGCTGCCAATAGCGGACCCAGCGCCAGCAGTCGAACTCGGGCTTCGGCGTGGTGGTCAGGCAGAACTGGGTCTCTTCGCAGAGAACCCGCAGCAGGAACCACCGCTGCTTCTGGCCGATGCACAGGGGCTCGCAGTGCCGGCGTATGAAGCGCCTGGGGAGCCTGTACTTGAGCCAGCCGTTCGTCCGGCCGACGACCTCGACCTGGTAAGGTCGGAGACCGACTTCCTCCTCCAGCTCGCGGTACATCGCCTGCTCGGCCGTCTCGTGGGACTTGATGCCCCCCTGGGGAAACTGCCAAGCGTTCTGGCCCACTCGACGCCCCCAGAAGAGGCGGCGCTGGCCGTTACAGAGGATGATACCGACGTTGGGCCTGAAACCTTCCTCGTCGATCAAGGTTGTTGAGCACGACTGACACAGAGCGTGCCTAATTGTTCCATAAATTCCGCTTTTCAGGCAACCGCGATGGACGATAAGCTATTGCTAATAAAAGAAATTTGATATACTGCGGCAGGCTCGGCCCCGACCCCGACTGCCCGCCCGATAAGGGACACGACATATTGGCACTCGCGATCTTTGACCTGGACAACACGCTGCTCGGCGATGATTCCGATTATCTGTGGGGCCGTTTTCTGGCGGAGCGCGGCATCGTCGACGCGCAGCGCTACGAGCGTGAGAACGATCGCTTCTACCGGGAGTACAAGGACGGCCGGCTCGACATCCAGGAGTTCCTGCGCTTCTCGCTCAGGCCCCTGGCCGAGCACCCCGTCGCGGAGCTGCACGCCTGGCGCGAGCGCTTCATTGCGGAGAAGATCGAGCCGGTGATCCTTGCCGCGGGTCGCGAGCTGCTCGCCCGCCACAGGGCCGCAGGCGACACGCTGCTGATCATCACGGCCACCAACGCCTTCGTGACCGCACCGATCGCCGAGCGCCTCGGGGTTCCGCACCTGATCGCCACCGAGCCCGAGCTCGAGGCGGGGCGCTACACGGGAAAGGTCGCAGGGGTGCCAAGCTTCCGCGAAGGCAAGATCGCCCGGCTGGAGGCCTGGCTGGGCGCCCGCGGGGAGACGCTCCGGGGCAGCTGGTTCTACAGCGACTCGCACAACGACATCCCGCTCCTCGACCGGGTGGATCACCCGGTCGCAGTCGATCCGGACGACCGCCTGGCCGCCCACGCCCGGAACCGGGGCTGGCCCGTCATCAGCCTGCGCGACCCGAGCAGCCCATGCCCGCACCCGGGTCCGCACCGCTGACCCGCGCGCCGGCGCTGATCGGAACGCTCGGCCTGGCGGCCGCCGCCAGCCTGGTCATCGCGCTGGGGGTCGGAAGCGCGGACGTACCGCCGGCGCGCGTCCTGGAGACCCTTGCCGGCGGCGGCAGCGCCCTGGACCAGGCCTTGATACTCGAGCTGCGTCTGCCCCGGGCGCTCACCGCCTTCGCCGTGGGCGGCCTCCTGGCGCTGGCCGGCGCCCTGATACAGGTGCTGCTGCGCAACCCTCTGGGCGATCCGTACGTCCTCGGTGTCTCCGGAGGTGCCGCCACAGGCGCGTTGCTGGCGATGCTCGCAGGGGCGGCCACCCTCGGCGTCTCCGGTGCCGCCCTGGTCGGCGCGCTCGCCTCCACCCTTGGGGTGTTCGCCCTCGCCCGGGCACCGGGCCTGGCCTGGACGCCGACGCGACTCCTGCTGACCGGCGTGGTGGCCGCCGCCGGCTGGAGCGCCTTGATCAGCTTCATCCTCAGCCTCAGCCCGGCGGCGCGCTTGCCGGGCATGCTGTTCTGGCTGATGGGGGACCTGGGCAGCGCCCGCACGCCCGCCCCCCCGCTCGCCCTGCTGGCAACCGGTCTGGGCGTCGGGATCGCCGCGGCCCCGCGGCTCAACGTGCTGGCGCGCGGCGATCTGCGCGCGGCGGCCCTCGGGGTGCGCGTGGAGCGCCTGCGCACGGGGATCTACTTCGCGGCGGCAGCCCTCACCGCGGGTGCGGTGGTGCAGGCGGGAAGCGTCGGCTTCGTCGGACTGGTGTCCCCCCACCTCGTACGGCTGATGGGGGGCCGCGACCACCGCCTCCTTCTGCCCGGCGCAGTGCTCCTGGGGGGCGCCCTGCTGACGCTCGCCGACACCCTGGCGCGCACCCTGCTCGCCCCCCGCCAGCTGCCGGTAGGGGTCCTCACCGCGCTCCTCGGCGTGCCCGTCTTCCTCTATCTGCTGAACCGGAGCCGGGCGTGGTGAGCCGGCCGCAAGCCCTGCTCCAGGCGGAGGACCTGTGCGTCTCCGTCGCGGGCATACGCGTATGCGACGGGCTCGATCTGCGGGTGGAGGCCGGCCAGTCCTGGGCGATCCTCGGGCGCAACGGCGCGGGCAAGACCACCCTGCTCCATGTGCTCGCGGGGCTGCGGCCCCCGGATGCAGGTCGCCTGGAGATGCACGGCGAGGCCGTCGAAGACCTCTCACCGCACCGCCGGGCCCTCCAACGGGCGGTACTGTTCCAGGACGACGCCGACCCCTTCCCCGCCAGCGTTCTGGAGAGCGCCCTGGCGGGACGCTTTCCCCATCTGGGTCGCTGGGGCTGGGAGCGGGCGGCCGACCTGGCCGCGGCCGATCGGGCCCTGGAGGCGGTGGATCTGGCGGCGTCGGCGGCGCGCGACGTGCAGACGCTCTCGGGTGGCGAGCGACGGCGTCTGGCGATCGCGACCCTGCTCGCCCAGGAGCCCCGGCTCGCGCTGCTCGACGAGCCCACGAACCACCTGGACCCCCACTACCAGATCCTCGTCCTCGACCTCCTGGGGCGGCAGCTCCGGGGCGAAGACCGGGGCCTGGTGACGGTGCTGCACGACGTGAACCTGGCCCTGCGATTCTGCGATCACGCCCTGCTGCTGTTCGGCGATGGGCAGTGGTGCGGCGGACCCACCCCATCCCTGGTCACCGAGACGTCGCTCACCCGTCTCTACGGGCACCCGATGGCGCTCATCGGGGGCCCGCGGGGCCCGGTGGCCGTGCCGGGCTGAGGCGCACCCGGTTTGCACCGCGCGATCGCCGTGCGCAGAATTGCGGGCACCGCCGCCCCGACGACCGATCATGAGCCACGACGACCCTTCAAGGACGGAGCGCATCCGCCGCTATCACGAGCTCAGCAAGCACCGCCCGGATCGGGTCGCCCCGGGGCCGGGCCGTCTCGACTGGGCGAATCAGCCGGACCCTTTCCGGCGCTTCGACGGCTGTCCCCGCGTGGAGCTGGCGCTGGCGGCGGACGGGCTTCACACCCCTTTCGCTGCCCTGCGCCGGGCCGGCTGGGTTGAGCCCGCACCCGTCGACGCCCACGCCATCGGAATCCTCCTCGAGCTGAGCTTCGGCCTCTCGGCCTGGAAGAGCTACGGTCCGAGCCGCTGGGCACTGCGCTGCAACCCGTCCAGCGGCAACCT
>JASFUT010000129.1:0-8671 GCA_050050175.1 Chromatiales bacterium | reverse complement strand
GGAGTCCGCGCAGGGCGGCCGCGTCGCCGGCTGGGTCGAAGCGGTAGCGATTGTGCAGGGCGGCGAGGGCGAAGAGCTCGTCCGCCGCCCAGGGGAATTGAGGGCTTGCGGCGGCACGGGCAAGCCAGCCTCTGAGCGGCTCTCCCGGATGGCGTGGCCACCCGGCGCCCTCGACCTGCCGCACCACGTCGAAGAACGGGGAGTCCTGCCCCGGCGCGCTGACGCGGGGGACGGGGCCTCGCGGCCCCTTGCCCTTCCTGCGCCGCTTTCCCCGCAGCAGGCGCCAGACAAGCAGTCCGCTCAGCGGCGCCAGGAGCCATACGTAGAAGGGGGGGCCGGCCTGCCCCGTCTCGTCCTCCGGGCTCCAGCGCCAGCGCAGGAACCGGTGGCGGAGCCAGCTGTAGAGGTCGGACAGGGGCTGGAGCAGGGGTGTTCGCTTCGCCTCCTCCCCGGGCCAGATCGGGGGGGTGGTGTCGACCGGGCGCCATCCGCCGTCCACGTAGGCCAGGGCCCAGGAGTGGGCGTGGCGCCGGCGCACCAGATAGGCGCGCTCCAGGCCGCTGTACTCGGTCACCGCATAGCCCGTCGCGTAGCGCGCAGGCACGCCCGCCTTGCGCAGGAGCATTACGGTGGCGCTGGCGTAGTACTCGCAGTGGCCGGTGCGCGTCTCCAGGAGGAACCGCTCCAGCGGGTGGGCGTCCGTGTCCGGCGCCTCCTGAATGAGGGAGTAGCCAAAGCCCCGGGCAAAGAAGGCCTCCACGCGCCTCACGGCCTCCCGGGGTGGCTGTCCCCCGAGACCGATCCGCCGAGCCACCGTCTCCAGGGTGTCGTTGAGCGCCCGAGGCACGAGCCGGTCGAGCGGCCCAGGCGCCGAGCCTAGGCTCAGGCCGGGCGAGTAGCGCAGCCGGTAGGTTACCAGCGGAGGTCCGTCCCCGACCTTGATCGCCCCGAGGCCGTTGCGCCAGAAATCCAGCACCGGAAGCTCCTCGATCCGGTAGGTGCCCGCCGGGTGAGGGATCAGACCCTCGCCCTTCCGGTTGAGCTCGGAGGATATCTCCAGGCTCAGGCGCGGCCCGTCCGGCGGCGGCCCCAGCGTCCAGGAGTTCTCGCCGGGACCGGGGGGGACGGGAGTGAGCTCCGCGTCCTCGGCGAACCAGATTCCCTTGCTGTAGGTGTTGTATGCGGCGTCGCGCAGCAGCAGCGGCCGCGGGATGGTCTCCGGGGCACGGACGCGGAACAGGATTCTCTCCGACAGCTTGAGCTCGCCGATCTGACCGATGCCCGTGTAGCTTCGGTACGGGTCGTCGAGGCTGCGGCGCTGCTCCCGATACCACTGGAAGAACAGGTCCTGCATCTCGTGACGGAGGGCGCGGGCCCCCTGGTTGCCCGCCATGCCGATGCCGGCGGCCAGCACCACCAGGCCCAGCCACAACGCCGGATGAAAGCGCCGGGAGCGCTGGCGCCACAGCAGCCAGGCGAAGAGCGCCAGGACGCCGGGCAGAAACCAGGCCGGTTGTGCCGCCCCGGCGCCGGCGCAGACCAGGCAGAGGCCGAAGAACGGGGGCTGGAGGTCCACGTCGCCCGAGTCGGGGCCGGTGGTGCGTCCCTGCAGGCCGCGCAGGCTCAGGAACAGCGACGTCAGGGGGACGCGGCCGCGCATGCTGTAGCGCTGGGCAAGGAGCAGGGGCATGAAGAACGCCGGCATCCAGATCAACAGCACTCCCAGCGAGGCGAGCGACCGGGACTGGTTGACGAGGTAGATCAGGGCACCGACCAGCGCCAGGGTGCTCAGATCGGTGACGCGGTTGAAGTCCTTCGCGGACAGGGCCCAGCGCCCGGAGGTGACCCGGCTCGCCTCCAGCGCCAGGGCGAACAGCGCCCCAACGAGCGGCTGGCCGGCCTGCCAGCCCCAGAAGAGCAGGACGGCGCCTAGGAACAGAGGCGGCACGCTCAGGACCACGCGAAGGCCTCCTCCAGCCGGCCGGCCCGGACGGCGTGGTAGCGGTGCGGCGTGTCCCGCAGGGGACCGGGGTCGGCGCGGGCGGGGTCGTCCGTGACCGTGTACACCTCGACGACGACTCCCATGGAGCGCAGCCAGCCCACGAGCCGGCGCCGCTCTTCGTCCCAGCCCAGCAGGACGCAGATGCAGCCGCTGATCTGGGGCAGGCGGGGCGCCAGCGCTGCGCGGAGGTCTGCCGGTTTTCCGATGCGGTTCGCCGAGACGGAGGCGAGAACCTCGAGCATCTGCACGTCCCCCGCCCGGCCCCGGTCGCTGGTGATCCAGTGGGACCTCGTCCCCAGGAACATCATGTCAAGCAGCGCGTCCCGGCGGGGCATGCGGGTTACCAGCGAGGCGGCGATGGACACGGCGTCCTCGAACGCGGCGTCCTGCCCGGGGGCGGCGAAGGTGTCGAGCAGGAGCGCGTGGCGCACCAGGTACTCCTCCTGGAGTTCCTTGACCACCGGCCGACCGGTCTTGGCCCAGCTGCGCCAGTGGATGCGCCGCAGCGGATCCCCGGGACGGTAGTCGCGCAGGGACATGAACTCCTCCGAGTCCCCCACCGAGGCCGTTTGGATGTCGCCGCCCGGCTGGTAGTTGCGCCGACCCGGCAGATCCGGGTCGGGCACCGGAACCCGCCTGGGCAGCACCACCAGCGTCTCGGGCAGATCGATCCGGTGGATCGCGTTCACCAGCCCGACGGGGTCGGGGCGCAGCACGTTCAGCCCGCACAGGCGCACGTGGCCCCGCCGGCGCGGAATCAGCTCCATCCGCACGTCGGCGTAGCCGCCGGGGGGCACCGCCGGGAGCTCGCGGTCCCGGATGTCGGCCCCCCGCCTCTGGGCGACCAGCCATTCCCATCGGGGATAGCCGACGCGGCGATCGAACCAGTTGCGCCGTTCCTCGTCCGGCTCCCGGGCGTTCAGGAACTCCTCGAATTCCGGCAGGCCCGGGTCGAGCCGCTCACGCAGGCGCAGGCCGCTCTCGACGCGTCGTCCGTGGTTGTGCACCCGAACCCGGTATCGTACGGGCTCGCCCACGGTCACGAGGGCCGGCAGGCCGCGGCGCGCCGTCAGGCGCGGCGAGAACCCCAGCCGCCCCAGCAGCGCGACCACCAGCAGGCCGGCCGCGAAGGTCGACACCTGATAGGCGAGCGTGCTCCTTGTATCCACGCCGAGGACGCCCGCTCCGATAAGCAGGCCGAGCACCAGCGACCCGGTGGGCGTCAGACGGCGCCGCAGCCAGCGCCCCGTGCGGTGCACCCGCCCGAATGCGCGAAACAGCAGACGGCGCATGATTCTCGGCGCTCCGGCTGCGGGTCAGACGGGAACCCGCACCTCCCGCAGGATGTCGTCCAGCACCGATGCGGCGCTCGCCCCCGAGAACCGCGCCTCCGGATCTATGGCCAGGCGATGGGCGATCACGGGCACGGCGGCCTCCTGGACCTGGTCGGGGGCCACGTATTCCAGGCCGTCGAACAGCGCCAGGGCCTGGGAGATGCGCATCAGCGTCAGCGATGCCCGCGGCGATGCGCCCAGCCGGACCCCGGGCGCCCCCCGCGTTGCGCCGACCAGCTCCACCATGTAGCGGCGCAGCTCGTCGCTGACGGCGATCTCCGGGACCGCGGCCCGCAGCCGTGCCACGTCTTCACCGTCCGCGCAGGCGTCGAGGTCGTCCAGCGGGTGCCGGCGCTGCTGCGCTGAGAGCATGTCCATCTCCTGCTCGGTCGAGAGGTAGCCCAGCTCGAAGCGTACGCCGAAGCGGTCCAGCTGGGCCTCCGGCAGCGGGTAGGTGCCGTGGTACTCCACGGGGTTCTGGGTGGCGAGGACGAAGAAGGTGTCGCCGAGCCCGTGCAGCACCCCGTCCACGGTGACCTGTCCCTCGGCCATGGCCTCGAGCAGGGCCGACTGGGTGCGCGGTGAGGCCCGGTTGATCTCGTCGGCGAGCAGGATGTCGGTGAACACCGGCCCGCGGTGAAAGCGGAACGCCCGGCTCTCCTGGTCGAAGATGTTCACCCCCAGTATGTCCGAGGGCAGCAGGTCCGGCGTGAACTGGACGCGGTGGAACTCGGCCCGAAGGGACCGGGCGAGCGCCTTGGCGAGGGTCGTCTTGCCGGTGCCGGGCACGTCCTCGATCAGCGCGTGCATACCGGCGGCGAAGGCCGCCAGACACATCCGGACGGCCTCCGGCTTGCCCCTGATGACCTTTTCGATGTTCGCGGCGAGCGCATCGTGGGTGCGCCGGGCATGTCCGAGATCTGCCATGGGGGAGGGCTCCGCTGATGCGTGTGATGGCCGGGCTGCCCGGTGAAGATACTCACCCGGACAGCCCCACGGCAACCGGCGCAGCCAGTCCTAGACTTGGGGTATGGACTGGGATGCCTGCAAGGCGGCGTTTGCCGCGGACGGCTTCTCCCGCCACATCCGCGCACGCGCCCTGACGGTCTCCGACTGGGACCGGTACTACCGGCTGCTGCGCCGCACCGAGGCGCAGCTGCGCTGGTTTCGCGACGGCGATCCGGAGCCCCTGCCCGAGCATATCGACGAGCGCCCGTTCACCTCGATCCACCGCTACATGCTGGTCCTGGACATGGCCGGTGTCACGCTTGCGCTGCACCTGGAGGATCCCCGGGAGATCGACTTCGAGCTGGTTCCCGATGCGGTCTCCACCGCGGGCCGCGCCACCCTGGTCCTGCGGGTGATGAGCACCCTTGGCCGGCGTCTGGACCGTGAGGTGACACTCGAGCACCCCGAGGACGGGCGGGTGCTGTTCCGGTACCTTCCCGGCTTCGATGCCGTGCGATTCCTGGGGGCCTGAGCCGGCGGGGCCTCCCTACTGCGGCCGGACCCGGAATAGGCTCAGGATCCGGGGGCTGCGCGCCGTGACGGCGGAGGGATCCGCCTCCAGCTCCAGCCGGGTGTACGGCTCTATGCCATAGGTGATCACGCGCAGATCACGGCTCCGGCGGTCGATGGAGAACTCCGTCCAGCCGTAGGAGAAGGCGGCGGTGTACAGCCCCCAGAGCTTGCGGGCATCGACCCCGGGCGCGGCACGCAGTCCGAGGGGGTCGTAGCCGTAATCGGCCAGGAGCTGGTTGGCCACCAGCTGGGTGACCAGGTTCTTCACCAGGGGCGGCAGGTCGAAGAACTGATCGAGGGACGCCAGGCCCAGGACGCCCAGCAGCTGGGCGAGCAGCTCGTCGCCGCCGGGCACGGTCTCCAGAAGTGAGAGCACCGTGGGTCCAAAGGGGGCATCGAACGCCACCGAGCCGGTGGTGATCTCGAATGCGGGGATCGGGATCACCGGCGCGGCCAGGGCATCGCCCTGCGCCGCCAGGGCGGCGGCCACGTCCTCGCGGCGGCGATAGGTCAGGTTGTTGATCAGCGTCCCGTGGATGTCGGCCGAGACGAAGACGACATTCGCGATCCCGTGCTCGTCGATGAAGCGCAGGATCTCCGAGCGCTCCCGCGCGTAGCCCTCGAACCGGTCCGGGGCCAGGACCACGCTGAGGTTCTGGATGGGCTCGGGGACCATGACAAACTTCCAGGTGATGCCCCGGGACTGGGCGTCGAGGAGGTCTGCCTTGAGACGGTCGAGCTGGCGCTCACCGAGCATGGTACGCGGCGGAAGGTCCGCGAGCGTCGCCGGGTCGATGTCGAACGACCGCGCGACGAAGTTGCTCACCTCCAGCGGGCTCAGCGGATCGGCCACCTCCGCCAGCTCGGTGTCCCGAAAGGAGCGCGCATCCAGCAGGAACAGGGCCGCCAGATCGCCGAAGCTGCGGAACCGGTACAGGTCGGGGCGCCCGTCGGTTCGGTCGTCCCCGACGGTCGGGTAGACGGCCTCGTCGATGGGGTTGTACTCGTGGAAGGCCTGCAGGCCGTTGCCATAGAGTGCGGTCTCGTTGATCAGGCCGGAGGTCTCCGCAAAGCGGGTGTCGGTGGCCGCGGGCGCCCCGCCGGCGAAGTCGTTGGTGACCTCGTGATCGTCGATCACCGCGTAGACAGGTACCTGCCGGCGCAGCGCCGCCCAGCTGGCCACCCCGAAGCGCTCTGCGTAGACTTCGCCGTGCTTGGCGCGCAGCTCCGCGAGGGTCGAAGCCTGATCGGCCGGCACGGCGGGCGAGGGATAGTCGGCGTAGATGGTGTCGCCCAGCTCGACGAAGAACTCCAGGCGGCGCCCGATCGCATTGGCTATGGCCGGATAGGGCGCGAGCTCGCCGCGCCAGTCGCCGCTCACGCCGAAGCGCAGGTCTGCGGCACCGCCGTCGGAGGCCGGTGTCCGGAAGCTCCCGATCAGGCTCCCTCCCTGCGGGGAGCGCACCCGGTAGAAGTAGCGCTGTCCCGGGTCGAGCCCCTCGACCCTCACCTTGGCCGGGACTGCAGGGTCGTCGACGGTGACCTCCTCCTGCCACAGCGGCGAGAGGAACCAGGGGAGGAGGGCCAGCTCGAATCGCACCACGCCGGGCGTGCTGCTGCGCGCCCAGAGCACCGCGGTGTCCTGGGTCAGGTCGCCCGCGGCGATGCCGTTGGGCAGGCCGGGCGGGGCGTCGGGCGACACGGCGCCCGCAGGGGCTGCACCGAAGATCATCAGGAGGCACAACGCCGGCAGGGTTCTGATCGGATTCACGGGTCTCTCCACGAGGGGATGGGCATGGCACCGCAAAGGGTACCTTGGTTCTCTCACAAGTCGAGCGCGGCTTGCCCGCTGCCGACGCCAACAGCCGGACGCTAATGTCCGACAGGCCCCCCGCGCCCAGACGCGCCGGGGCTCTCGGCGGGCTCCCTCACCAGCCTGAAGCCCAGCACGGAGTAGCGCTTGCCGGGATCGTCGGCTGCGCGGTAGCCCGGCCTGACCAGATGAGCCGGGCAGTGGTAGGAGCCGCCGCGGCGCACCCGCGCGATGCCCGAATCCGGACCCCGGGGATCCACCCTCGAGGCTTCCGCGTAGGTCCGCGGGTCGTACCAGTCGGCGGTCCACTCCCAGGCGTTTCCGAGCATGTCGTGCACGCCGAAGCCGTTCGCCGCGCGGGTGCCCACGGGCTGTGGCTCGTCTCCGGAGTTGTCGATGAGCCAGGCGTGGCGCTCGAGCTCCTCCACCGGGAAGGGGCGCAGCCCCTCGCTGCCGGCGCGGGCGGCGTACTCCCACTCCGCCTCCGTGGGCAGGCGGTAGCGGTGCTCGGGATCCAGCCGCCCGAGCTCCCGGGCGAAGCGTTGCGCCATGTTCCAGGAGATTGCGACCGCGGGAAGGGTGCGCCAGTCCTCGCGGAACCAGTGGCTTTCCGGGCCCGGTCGGGTCCCCATCACCTCCAGCCACTGCCCCTGGGTCACCTCGGTCCGGCCCAGGTCGAAGGGCCGGGTGATCCGCACCCGGTGGGCCGGGGTCTCGTCCCGGATGGGTCCCGCCTCACCGTCCGGCCGCTCCATGGCCGCACCGTCGATGTCGCGGGTCCCCATCAGGAAGCTCCCCGCCGGGACGCGGACGAACGCCATTCCGAGATCCCTCTCCACTGCCTCGGCTGCGCAGGCAGGCGCCGAGGCCGACAGCAGGACGGGGAGCAGGACGTGTGAAAGACGCATGTCTCGACCTTCCGGGTGCAGGTTGCGGTGGAGAGGACCGCGGACCGGGCGCCGGTGTTTCGCAGGCCCCCGCCGGATCCCGGTTGAAAAGGCCCGCCGGAGGTGATTTTGCCCGCCGGCGCCCGGCGGTCGGCCCGCAGGCCGCGGGGCTGCCGGGGAGATCGCATTGGCCCGCCATTTGCTCCTTCGGAGTATAGGGTCCGGCGATCCGGATGGGCACAGGCATACAGAGGAGGGCGCGATATGGAACAGCCGGAGCGCGTCAAGGCCGTGCGGGCGGCGATCGAGAGCACACCGGGGATCGACGCCCGGACAGACACCATCGAGATCCGGTTCGAGGATGCCCTGGAGCTTGACGGCGATGTGCGCGACATCGCCGCCAAGCGGCGGGCGGTGCGCGCGGCGCAGGCGGCGGGGGGGACTACGTCGGTCGCGGACCGGCTGCGGGTGCGGGTCGCCGATCCGCGGCCGGACGGATGGATGCACGACCGGGCCCTGCAGATGCTCAGGGCGGAGCCCGTGTTCGGCGAGACCCGGGTGTCCGGCCCGGACGAGGCGGCGGCGGGCGAAGGCTCGAGCATCCGCGTGTCCGTGAGCGAGGGTGTGATCCGCCTCGAGGGCGAGGTGGGCAGCCTATCCCATCGCCGGGTTGCCGAGGTCCTGTGCTGGTGGATTCCGGGGTGCCGCGACGTCGACAACCGTCTGCACGTCGTGCCTCCCGAGCGCGACAACGACGGCGAGATCACCGACGCCGTGCGACTGGTATTGGAGAAGTCCGCAGGCACGGACGCGGCGGCCATCCGGGTGCAGACCCGGGACCAGGCGGTCACCCTGTCCGGCACCGTGCACAGTCGCCCCGCCGCGGACGAGGCCGTCCTGAACTGCTGGCGCATACCGGGCGTGCACGAGGTCCACGATCAGCTCGAGGTGCGACCCGGTCAGAACGGGTGAGCCGGGGCGTCGGCCAGGCTTCGTGCAGGTAGGCGGGATCATGCGAACGAGCTTTGCGCTCATCGGCTGCGACGCGACCATCCAGCAGGCCGCGCGGCTGTGCCCCGGCCCCATCTTCGCCGCCTGAAAGGCGGCTCCCACG
>JASFUT010000128.1:0-8675 GCA_050050175.1 Chromatiales bacterium | reverse complement strand
GGCGCCCGGGGCACCGTGGAAGACCCCGAGCAGTGGGCGGGTCAGGCGCTGCAGGGGCACCCCGCGGGCGAGCGACCGCTCCACGAACGGCAGGTAGCCCTCGACGATCGCCCGGCGGCCGGCCGGACCCCGTGGGTCGCCGAAGACCTCGCTGTCGGCGGCTGCGAGGACCCAGGGGTTGTGATAGGCCTCCCGGCCGATCATCACCCCGTCCACCCGGGCGAGGTGCTCCCGGGCCTCGGCCAGCGACCTGACGCCGCCGTTGACGAGGATCTCCAGGTCGGGAAAGTCCCGCTTCAGGCGGTAGACCAGGTCGTAGCGCAGGGGGGGGATCTCGCGGTTCTGCCTGGGGCTCAGCCCCTTCAGCCAGGCCTTGCGGGCGTGGACGATGATCGTGCGGCATCCCGCCCCTGACAGGGTCTCGACGAACCGGATCAGGCTTGCATAGTCGTCCCGGTCGTCGATCCCGATACGAGTCTTCGCCGTCACCGGCACCCCGACCGCATCCACCATGGCGGCCAGGCACTCGGCGACGAGGGCGGGCTCGGCCATCAGGCAGGCGCCGAACCGTCCGGAGCGGACCCGGTCCGACGGGCAGCCCAGGTTCAGGTTGATCTCGTCGTAGCCCCGCTGCTCCCCGAGCCGGGCACAGCGTGCGAGCGCCGCGGGGTCGCTGCCGCCCAGCTGCAGGGCCACCGGGTGCTCGGCGGGATCGAACGCCAGCGGCCGCTCCGGGTCGCCGTGCAGCAGGGCACCGGTGGTCACCATCTCGGTGTAGAGAAGGGTGTGGCGGCTGATCAGACGAAGAAGATAGCGGCAGTACCGGTCGGTCCAGTCCATCATCGGGGCGACGCAGAGCCGCCGGCTCAAGGCCGGAAGGGTCCTCGCAGCGGGGGTACCGGATCGCTGCCGGCTCATCGCGCCGGGATCTGTCGAGCGACCAGCATCGCGGTGCGGCGGGGCCTCGGGCCTGCTCAGAATCGCACGTCCCTGGGGACCACAACCACACCGCTCGCTGAGACGTGAAAACGCTCCCGGTCCCGCGCCGGGTCCACGCCCACCTGCTCGTTGGCGGGGATGCGCACGCCCTTGTCGACGATGCAGTGGTGCACCTGGGCGTGGGCCCCCACCTCCACCCCCTCGAAGAGGATGGCGTCCTCCACGATCGCCCCGTCGTTCACGCGCACCCGGGGAAAGAGGATGGAGTGATGCACGCCCCCTCCGGCGATGATCGACCCGCCGGCCACGATGGAGTTGATGAACACGCCCTCGCTGCCGGAGGCGCCTGGAACGGTCCGCGCCGGCGGATGCTGGGCCTGATAGGTGCGAATGGTCCAGTCGGGCTGGTAGAGGTCCAGGGGCGGGACCGGGTCGAGCAGGGCCATATTGGCTTCGTAGTAGGCGTCGAGCGTGCCGACGTCGCGCCAGTAGCGGTCCCTGGACACCCGGCCGCCGGGGCCGCCGAACCCGTACGAGAATACGCGGTGCTCGCGGATCAGGCGAGGGACGACATCCTTGCCGAAGTCGTGGGTGGAGTCGGGGTCCGCGTGGTCGCGCTCCAGCGCCTCGACGAGCAGGTGTTTGTCGAAGCAGTAGATGCCCATGGACACCCGGGCCCTGGACGGATCATCGGGCAGCGCGGCGGGCTCGGCGGGCTTCTCCTCGAGCCGTTGCACCCGCATCGCGTCGTCCACCGACATGACGCCGAAGGCCGACGCCTCGCCGATGGGCACTTCCATGCTGGCCAGGGTGAGCTCGGCCTCACGCTCGCGGTGGCGCCTGATCATCGCCGCGTAGTCCATGCGGTAGATGTGATCCCCCGAGAGAATGAGCACCAGATCGGCGGCGCTGCGCTCCAGCAGGAACCGGTTCTGGTGGATGGCGTCGGCGGTCCCCGCGTACCAGTCGGCCCCGGTGCGCATCTGGGGCGGCACCAGGGTGATGTACTCCCCGAGCTCTGCGTTGTAGATGCCCCATCCGTCGCGCAGGTGCTTCTGCAGGGAGTGCGACTTGTACTGCGTGAGCACCAGGACCTGCCGAAGCCCCGAGTGCAGACAGTTGGCCAGCGTGAAGTCGATGATGCGGTACTTGCCGCCGAAGGGCACGGCGGGCTTGGCGCGGTGCCGTGTCAGGGGCTCGAGGCGCCTGCCGGTCCCGCCGGCCAGGATGATGGCGAGTACGCGATCGGTCATCGGGTCTCCGGGCGGCGCCGCCCGGCGGCGCCTTAATTGAGAAAACGGTGCAAGGGTAGCAGGGCCCCGGACAGAACGGCATAGGCATTCGCGGCCAATACCAGCGCGCCGGCGGCGATGGTCGCCACCAGGGGGGCGTTGCGGCTGTGCATCTCCACCTCCAGGGCCCGAAAAAGGGTCGGATCCCCGGATATCGGTACGCAAGGTGCGCGCCAGCCGCGTCAACGCGTTGAAACTGCTCAGAATCGCCACAAAGGGCGGCGGCCGTCGGGGCGGCCGGCACCCGGCTTTGGCCGGCCTGACGCACCCTCGCGGTGCGCCCGATCAGCCCAGGGCCTTGAGGAATACCTTCGAGTTGCGCCTGTAGTTGTAGAGCTCGCGCCTGTGCATGGGCAGCGACTGGAGGCCGGCCAGCTCGAAGCCGCGCTCGCGGAACCAGTGCTCGGACTGGGTGCTCAACGCGAACAGGCGTTGGATGCCGGCGGCCCGGGCCTGCTGCTCCATGCGCGTCAGCAACGCCTCCCCCCGGCCGCTCCCCCTGTAATCAGGATGCACTGCCAGGCAGGCCAGCTCCGCCATGCCGTCGCTCGGATAGGCGTAGAGGGCGGCGCAGGCGATCACCATGCCGTCGCGCTCCACCACCGTGAACCGGTCGATCTCGGTCTCCAGCAGCTCCCGGGAGCGGCGCACCAGCACGCCTTTCTCCTCGAGGGGGGCGAGCAGCTCCAGGATTCCGCCCACGTCGTCGATACCGGCGACCCGGGTGTCCTCGTAGGGCTCGGCCGTGAGCAGGGTACCCACCCCGTCGCGGGTGAACAGCTCGCGCAGCAGAGCGCCGTCCAGCTGGCGGGGCACCAGGTGAATGCGCTTCACCCCGCTGCGACAGGCCGCGACCGCCCCCTCGAGGGCCTGGCGCATGTCCTCGGAGAGCTTGCGCCGGCCGCGCAGGGTCGCATCCACCTCGCGGGGCAGGATGTCCGCAATCAGCCGGCCTCTCGAGTCCGTCAACCCCCTGCCCTCCACCAGCATGATCAGCTTGTCCGCCCCGAGAGCGATGGCGGCGGAGGTGGCCACGTCGGCGGCGCTCAGGTTGAACACCTCCCCCGTGGGGGAGTAGCCGAGCGGTGGGATCAGGCAGATGGCGCCGTCCGCCAGCCGGCCGCCGATCGCCTCGGCATCGATGCGCCTGACCAGGCCGGTGTGGCAGTAGTCGACGCCGTCGCGCACCCCGATCGGACGCGCGGTGACGAAATTGCCGGAGGCCACGCGGATACGGGCCCCGGCCATCGGCGAGTTGGCCAGTCCCATGGAGAGGAGCGCCTCGATCTCCACCCGGACCGTTCCCGCCGCCTCCTTGACGCAGGCCAGGGCGGCGTCGTCGGTCACCCGCAGCCCGTTGATGTACTGCATGGAGGCGCCGCGCTCGCGCAGCCGCATCTCTATCTGGGGGCGGGCGCCGTTGACCAGCACGAGCCGGATGCCCAACGCCTGGAGCAGGGCGAGGTCGTGCACCAGGTTCGGAAAACGGGGATCGGCCACCGCCTCCCCGCCGAACAGGACGACGAAGGTCCGCCCGCGATGGGCGTGGATGTAAGGCGACGAGCCCCGGAGCCAGTCGACGAACGGGTTGTTGTCAGTCTTTCTCGTCACGCTGGGCCCCCGATCGATTCCCTCTGCGGTTCAAGTGCCGTGACCATGGCTAAAGGCAGAACCGCCGGACCAGGCCGCGGATCACCTCCGCCATCGGCGCGAGCCGGGCCGGGTCGATGAACTCGTCGGGCTGGTGGGCCTGGTCGATGTCGCCAGCTCCCAGGATCATCGTTTGCAGACCTAGCTGCGCGAAGTAGGGGCCCTCGGTTCCGAAGGCCACGGCCACGGCCTCGTGGCCCGTAAGCTCCTCGCCGGCCTGCACGATCGCCGCGTCGGCCGGCGTCTCCATGGCCTCGATGCCCTTGAACAGCGGTACCAGCTCCAGCGCCATTCCGCTGCCCGAGAGCAGCCGCTCCAGCCGCACCCGCAGCTCCTCGCGCAGCGCGGGCAGTGCCATCCCGGGAAGGGGGCGCAGGTCGATCTGCAGCTCGCAATCGCCGCAGATGCGGTTGGGATTGTCTCCGCCGTGAATATGGCCCAGGTTGAGCGTCGGCACCGGCACACGGAATGCCTCGTTGCGAAAGCGCCGCTGAAGCTCCGTGCGCCAGGCCAGGATGTCCGCGATCACCCGGTGCATGCCCTCGAGTGCGTTCAGCCCGAGGGAGGGGTCGCTGGAGTGGCCGGAGCGACCGTGCACGCGGATCGCCTCCATGGCGATGCCCTTGTGCATGCGCACCGGGCGCAGGCCCGTCGGCTCGCCGATCACCGCGTGCCGCCCGAGTCGGATCTGCAGATCGACCAGGCGCTGGGCGCCGCACATGGTGCTCTCTTCGTCCGCGGTGCCCAGGATCACCAGGGGGTGCCTGAGCCGGGCGAGGTCCAGGTCCCTGACCGCCTCCAGGGCGATGGCAAAGAACGACTTCATGTCCGAGGTGCCCAGCCCGTAGAGCCGCCCGCCGGACTCGGTGAGACGGAACGGATCGAAGCCCCAGCGCTGCGCGTCGTAGGGCACGGTGTCGGTGTGGCCGGACAGGATCAGGCCGTCCGGGCCCGATCCCGCGCTGGCCACCAGGTTCAGCTTGTGGGGGTGGCCGGGGATCTCCAGGACCCGGGTGTCGAATCCCAGGGCCCGCGTCCACTGGTCCAGCAGCTCTATCACACCTTCGTTGCCCTGATCCCAGCCGGGATTGACGCTGCTGACCGAGGGGGCGGCGATCAGCGCCTCGAGCATCGCCTTCATGGAGGGAATGGTCATGTCAAGATTCTGCGGCCTCCCGTCGGTCCCTGGCAACGTACACCGGGAGAGCCCCGGGCGCGGTGTCAGACGCTCAGGTCCGGGAGTCGGGCACCCGCTCGGACGGCTCCTCGCGGGAACGCGGGCGATCTGGCGCCGCAGATCCGAAGCACTCGTACAGGACGGGATAGCCGAGCTCCTCGACCCATCCTCCCACATTCAGGTTGTCCAGTACCCACTGGGGAGTGCGCATGACCACCGGGCACCGGGCCCCCTGAACGCGCAGCCGCGGCGGCGGCGACGTCTCCTTGCGCAACGTGAAGAACAGGACCCGCGAGTGATCCGAGAGGTGGCGCTCGATCTCGGCGGTCGACTCGATCGGCTGCTCCGTGATGGTCTCCGGCTTGTAGAAGAGCAGCCTCGGCTCCTCACCCCCCAGCCCATACGGGTAAGGGTCGCCCTTGCGATAGAGCAGGATGGCCTGCGAATGCCCGTAGTGCTCGTAGATATACCGGGCGGGGTTGAGCACGAAGCTCGCGGGGAGCACTGAGGCGGCCAGGAGCGCGGGCGCATTGACCAGCAGAAATGCGGCAGTCAGCCAGGCGCGCGGCCTGGATCCCGGGAGCCCGAGTCTGTCGAGCAGGCCCTTCTCGTGCAAGCTCCTGATGCTCAGCACGAAGGCAATCGCCGCCAGATTGGCCATCGGAAACAGGAATCGCAGCTCCTTGTGCGGTATCAGGAGGTGGACGGCGAAGAAAGGAAGGGTCACCCAGGTGATGATGCTCCTCGGGTACAGCACCCAGAAGGCCAGGAACGAGAGGAGGATCATGGCGCCGATGGGGTGGGTGGCGCCTTGCAGGACGAGCAGAAAGTAGTCCCACCAGGGTGAGGTGCCGAAGGAGGAGGCCTTTCCCTCGATCAGATTGGCGCGGAAATAGTTCCATGGGGTCAGGACCCACTCCCCGTAGAACCAGCGGTCGAGGGCGAGCCCCAGCGCGAGGACCGCCGCACCCGCACCCAGGACAGTCCCCAAGGCCGCAGGCCGCTCCTTCTTCGCGAGAAGCAGCCAGGCGAGGGCGCCCAGGCCCATCAGCGCGGTCTGGTAGCGGAACAAGAAGCCCAGCCCCAGGAGTCCGCCCAGCGCCAGGGCTGTCCGAGCACGGAGCCCATGACCCGAGGTCCGCTTGATCAGCCCGACGGCGGCGAGCATCAGCGCGGCGGACCAGGTCTCGGACGAGAAGCGCACGTTCAGAAACGGGACGAACCACAGGAGCAGGCCGAGCCCGAGGAGCCAGCGTCGCAACCGTCGCGAAGGCAGGTCCTGGAAGAAGGCCTGCAGCACAAACAGCAGGGAGCACAGGGAGAGGATGCCTGAGACGAAGCGAAGGACGGTGGCCTGGGTGAAGGGATTGGCCACTCCCAGCTCTCTCAGCGCGCCGATCATCCCGCAGGCGAGAGTGGGCTGCAGGCTGGGGCGAATTCTTTCATGGAATTCCCACGGCAAGCCGCCGACACCGCCGAGCCCGAGCTTGAAGCGGGCGAGCTCGAGCAGCTGAAAGTGCTCGTCGGGGCTGTAGAATCCGTAGGTGCGCCATGCGGCGAGTGCATGGAAGGCGACGCCGACCAGCAGAATGCGCTTCAGCGTCCCGTCCGACCACAGCTCGGCGATGAACGATCTCATGGTTCACGTCGGTGAGGCTCGAGGCCGACCGCGGCGGGCGGGGCGATCAGGGCGAGACACCCCGCGCGCCGGTCCGTGTGTCCGCGGGACGCACGGGAGAGCCGGCCGTCCGCCCCCTCCGCGGGGGCGTTGGGGAAATCTATCCGACGCCGACGCTGCCGGGCAACCCACCCCGGCAGCATGGGGGTTGGTTCTCACTCCAGGGCAGCCGCGCCGTGCCCGGTCCGCCAGCCGGTGAAACCCGCCGGGCCTCGCGGGGGGGGGCATGCGTGCTCGATATGTTGGCGCCGCCCCTCGGAGGACCCGTCCTAGGCCTGTGTGGGCTCAGGACGGCAGGCTTCTCGGACAGGTCGCCTCCGGTGCTGCGAGAGCGCCTGTGCGCGGTCCGGAGGTTCTGAGACAATCCCGGCGCAAGGGCTGTCCGGCACTCGCCCGACGGTCACATCTCCAAGGTTCAATCTCAGCAGGCGCCCCATGAGCCCTCGCCATCTACGTATTCCGCCGCTCGGTGCCGAGGCCTCGCCGGGGCTGTTCCTGGGGGCCCTGCTTCTCGTCTGGCTGGTCTCCTGCGTGCCCCTGGCATTTGCGACCTATCCGCCCCTGCTCGACTACCCCTTCCACTTGGCCAGGGTCCACGTGCTGGCCGAATGGAGCGAAGTCCCTTGGTTCCACCAAGCGTATCGACCGGGCTCCTTCTTCCTGCCCAACGTCGGATGGGACACCCTGATGCTGGGCCTGTCCGCGGTTCTTCCCCTCGACGTCGCCGGACGTGTCTTCATCGCACTGGTCTTCCTGCTGATCCTCAGCGGCTGCGCCTTCCTCAACTGGAGTCTCTACCGCCGTCTCACCCTGTGGCCGCTGGTCTGCTCGATCTTTGTCTACAACTGGATACTTCTCCTCGGGTTCCTGAGCTACCTGCTCGGCTTAGGCGTGATGCTCTGGGGTGTCGGCGCCTGGATCGCGACGTCTCGCTGCCGGGCTGCGACGCAGATCGGCATCGGCGCGGCGTTCGGAGTACTCCTCTTCTTCTGCCACCTGTCTGCCTTCGGCCTGTTCGCGCTGGGCGTTTCCGGATACGAGCTCTACAGAAGCGCTCAGCAGCACGCCACGCTGCTCCGCGCCAGCGCCGCGACGGCTGCGAAGCTTGCGCCCGTCTTCGCGGCTCCGGTCATCTTCTTCTTCGCGTCGGCGACCGGCGAGAGCACGACCGCCGAGGTGCAGTGGCTGCCCTGGACGAAGCTTTTTGCGTTTCGGACGCTGTTCTCCGCCAGCTGGCTGATCGACGTACTGCTGTGGCCGGCGCTGATATTCATGGCGCTCTGGTTCAAGCGTCGGGATATACGGGTCGATCGAAGAATGTACCTGGCGATTCTCTTGCTGCTCATCGCCTTCGTCGCTCTGCCGGAGTCCCTGATTACGGGCTGGTACGTCTCCACCCGACTGATCATCGGGATCGCTCTGATGGTTCTCGCCGCGAGCTATCCGGCCTCGGGCAAGCCCTTGAACAGTCCCTGGATCACCTTCACCCTGGCATCTTTTCTCCTTTATCGATCCGCGGCTCTGTCCCTGACATGGCAGTCGCACGCCGAGCTGATGGCGGAGCTCACATCGGCGTTTGACAGCCTGCCTGCGGAAGCCGTGGTGTTCAGCGCCACGTCTTTCGATTACCCCCCTGCAGGACGCCGCGACCGCATGCAGCCGCCAATCTGGCACTGGGCCAACCTGGCCGTCTTGAGAACCGATGCGCTCGTGCCATCCATGTATGCCGAGCCGGGCCAGCAGCCGGTGAGGATCTCAGAGCGTTTCGCGCCCCTCTACGAGTACCAGGGCACGGATCCGTTGACTCTCTCCGACCACGACCTCCCCGGCATCCTCGCACGCATCGCGGAGCTGACCGGCTCGCTCGGGCTCGAAGATCACCCGGTGTTCCTGCTGATCCTCGATCCGCGGGACTCGGACAGTGAGCCGGGGCGCGCCG
>JASFUT010000127.1:0-8784 GCA_050050175.1 Chromatiales bacterium | reverse complement strand
CGGGTGAAGGGGGGAGCAGCCAGGGCAAGGCGGGGGCCCGCCGAACCGGTGGGGTGCCCTGCGGGCGGGGCGCGGTCGGCTTGCTGACCCCGTCTTCTGGCGTCGCCGGCGCCCTGGCGGTTCAAAGGGCCAACGGTGAACGCGGCTCGCCTTATCGGGGCGGGGGGTCTGTGGGATAATTAAAGGCTTTTCCCGAAAGCTGCGGCGAACGAGCCCCATGAGCGACAGACGCAAGATCCTGGTCACCAGCGCCCTGCCCTATGCCAACGGGCCCATCCACATCGGCCACCTGGTGGAGTACATCCAGACCGACATCTGGGCGCGGTTCCAGAAGATGCGCGGCCACGAATGCTGGTACGTCTGCGCCGACGACGCCCACGGCACGCCCGTCATGCTGCGGGCCCGCCAGGAGGGCATCACGCCAGAGGCCCTGATCGAGCGGGTGGCCGAGGAGCACAAGGCGGACTTCGCCGATTTCCGCATCGGCTTCGACAACTACCACTCCACGCACTCCGAGGAGAACCGGGCCTGCGCCGTCCTGATCTACGAGCGCAACCGCGATGCGGGCCACATAGCCCGGCGGGAGATCACGCAGGCGTACGACCCGGTGGAGGAGATGTTCCTCCCGGACCGCTTCATCAAGGGGGAGTGTCCGAAATGCGGGGCCGCGGACCAGTACGGCGACAACTGCGAGGTCTGCGGGGCCAGCTATTCGCCGGGCGAGCTCAGGAACCCCCGTTCGGTCGTCTCGGGCGCCGAGCCGGTCCAGAAGGCCTCGGACCACTACTTCTTCCGGCTTGCGGACTTCGAGGCAATGCTCAAGGCCTGGACCCGAGGGGGCCACCTGCAGGAGGAGATGGCCAACAAGCTCGACGAGTGGTTCGAGGCGGGTCTGCAGGAGTGGGACATCTCCCGGGACGCGCCCTACTTTGGCTTCGAGATGCCGGACCACCCCGGCAAGTTCTTCTATGTCTGGCTCGACGCCCCGATCGGCTACATGGCCAGCTTCCGGAATCTCTGTGACCGGACCCCGGCGCTCGACTTCGACGCGTACTGGGCCGAGGGCGCGGAGACCGAGCTCTACCACTTCATCGGGAAGGACATCGTCTACTTCCACTGCCTGTTCTGGCCGGCCATGCTCCACGGCGCGGGGTTCCGCAAGCCCACGGCGGTGTTCGCCCACGGCTTTCTCACCGTGGACGGGCAGAAGATGTCCAAGTCCCGGGGCACGTTTATCAAGGCGCGGACCTATCTCGACCACCTCAATCCCGAGTACCTGCGCTACTACTTCGCCGCCAAGCTGGGCTCCGGGGTGCACGACATCGACCTCAGCCTCGAGGACTTCGCCCAGCGGGTGAACTCCGACCTGGTGGGCAAGGTGGTCAACATCGCCAGCCGCTCCGCCGGCTTTATCACCAAGCGGTTCGACGGCGAGCTGGCCCCGGTGCTGATCGGAGACGAAGACCCCGCAGAGAGCGACAGCCACATCAGCGACATCGTTGAAAAGGTTCGGCGAGCGGCCCCGCAGATCGCCGAGCTGTTCGAGGCCCGGGAGTTCAGCCGGGCCGTGCGTGAGATCATGCGGCTGGCGGACGAGGTGAACTACTACGCCGACGAGAAGAAGCCCTGGGTCCTGGCCAAGGAGGAAGGCCAGGAGGGCCATCTCCACGTCGTCTGCAGCGTGCTGATGAACTGCTTCCGGCTCCTTGTGCTCTACTTGAAGCCGATCCTTCCCGGACTCGCGGAGGACGCAGAGCAGTTCCTGGGCATCGGGCCCCTCACCTGGGACGACGCGCAGATCCTGCTGCCGGCCGGGCACCGGATCAACAGATACAGGCACCTGATGACCCGCGTGGAGCCCGAGCGGATAAGCGCCATGGTGGAGGCCTCCCGGGAGGACCTGGAGGCTCAGGTTGCGAGAAGGTCGGAGCCCCGGCAGACCGATACGGAAGGGCACCTGGTCAGAGACCCCGTCGCGGAGACGATCGAGTTCGCGGACTTCGCCCGGATCGACCTCCGGGTCGCGCGCATCACCGCCGCCGAGCAGGTGGAGGGCGCCGACAAGCTGCTGCGCCTGACCCTGGACCTGGGCGGCGAGACGCGCCAGGTGCTGGCCGGAATCAAGTCGGCCTACGCCCCGGGGGAGCTGGAGGGAAGGCTCACCGTCATGGTCGCCAACCTGGCCCCCCGCAGGATGCGCTTCGGCGTGTCCGAGGGCATGGTCCTGGCGGCCGGCCCGGGCGGCTCGGACATCTACCTGCTCGGGCCGGACGCCGGCGCCGAGCCGGGCATGCGGGTGAAGTGACGGTCCGCCGGGGCCGTCCGGCAGGGGTCTTATCGGCCGCCCTCGGCCGGTGACTGCCCGTCGGGGGCGGGCTTGTCCCCCTTTGCGGCCGGGGCCTGGGGAAGGGAGACCCGCGGCGCGGTCCTGCGCAGCTCCACCACCACCGCATCCGTGATATCGATCGCGCGGTCGTAGTCGAACAGCGCCGGGGCCCCCGCCAGCAGGACCGCCTGGACGCCCCGGGCACCGGACACCTCGCGGGCCACCGGGCCGACCTGCCGGCGCGCCTGCGCCATGAGCTGCGAACGGCGGTTCTCGAGGATGCCGTCGGCACGCTGCCGGGCCTGGGCGAGCTGCCCGCTCGCCGCCCGCACCCGCCGCGCGTGCTCGGTCTGCTGCTCCTCGCTGGGCTTGGTCCCCATCGCCTCCTTCGCATTGGCGAGGCCGGCGTTGAGCCGCTGCTGCAGCTGGCCCAGCTGGGACTGGAGATCGCGCCGCACGCCGGCCATCTGCTCATCCACCTGCTCGAGCATCCCGCTGTCCTTGACGGCCCGGTCAAGATCGAGCACGGCAAGGGTCTGTCCGGGGTTGAGCCTGCCGCAGCCGGCAACGGAGACTGCCACCAGGGCCATCAGGATCCACGTCTCGCGGTAAGAGTCTCTGAACATCGGCCATTTCCTTGTTGTGTCCCGGACCTGAGGGCCAGGGGCCCACCCGGGAGCGATTTCCGGACGCGCGGGACGGCCCCCGGTGGCGGGAGCCGGAAGGCCCCTTGCGGTCGCCCACCCTTGCGGTTTCTCAACAACCGCCCGCATGCAGCGGCCTGAGGTTAGGGAGGCGGCGGTTCGACGTCAATCCCATGGATGCACCCGGTTGTAAGCCTCCGGACGGCGCTTTATCCTCTTTCGATTAAGCGGAGCAACCATGCCGGCATGCAAGAATACGCCCTGATTCTGGTCAGCACGGTCCTGGTCAATAACTTCGTCCTCGTGAAGTTTCTCGGCCTGTGTCCGTTCATGGGCGTCTCCCGGAAGCTCGAAACGGCGATCGGCATGGGGCTGGCCACAACCTTCGTGCTCACCCTCTCGTCCATCTCCTCCTATCTGCTCAACGCCTACCTGCTCGAGCCCCTGGGTCTTGAGTATCTGCGCACCATCGCGTTCATCGTGGTGATCGCCGCGGTGGTCCAGTTCACCGAGATGGCGATGCACAAGACCAGCCCCCTGCTGTACCAGGTCCTCGGGATCTTCCTGCCGCTGATCACGACCAACTGTGCGGTCCTGGGCGTGGCGCTCCTGAACACCCAGCAGCAGCACGGGTTCATCGAGTCGGCGCTTTACGGCTTCGGGGCCGCGGTGGGCTTCTCCCTGGTGCTGGTGCTGTTCGCCGCGGTCCGGGAGCGGGTGGCCGTCGGGGACGTGCCCCGCCCGTTCCAGGGAAGCGCCATCGCACTGATCACCGCCGGGCTGATGTCCATGGCGTTCATGGGCTTCGCGGGCATGGTTCAGGGCTGAGGGGCGGCGCGATGCTCACCGCTGTCCTCGCCCTGTCCGCGCTGGCACTGGTCCTCGGGCTGCTGCTCGGCTACTCCAGCCTTAGATTCCGGGTCGAAGGAGATCCGGTGGTGGACAAGATCGAGGATCTGCTCCCCCAGACCCAGTGCGGCCAGTGCGGATACCCCGGATGCCGCCCCTATGCGGAGGCCGTCGCTTCCGGCGAGACCGAGATCAATCGCTGCGCGCCGGGGGGCGAGAACACCATCCTGGCCCTCGCCGATCTGCTGGGCCGCGACCCCGTGCCCCTGGACGAGTCGATCGCCGAGAGGGCGCCGTCGGTCGCCGTGATCGACGAGGAGCGCTGCATCGGCTGCACCCTGTGCATCCAGGCCTGCCCGGTGGACGCCATACTCGGCGCCGCGAAGCAGATGCACACGGTCATCGAGGCGGAGTGCACCGGCTGCGAGCTGTGCATCCCCGTCTGTCCCGTGGACTGCATCCTCATGGAGCCCATCGAGCAGGACATCGATCACTGGAAATGGCCGTATCCCGGCGATGCCCCGCGGGAGATCGGCGTCTCTTCGGCCGCCTGACCCATGCCCGCGGCATCCCCACCCAGGCCGGCGCAGCCGCAACGCTCTCTATGGCGCTTTCACGGCGGCCTCGACCTTCCTGGAAAGAAGGAGCAGTCCACCCGCACTGCCGTGCGGCCCGCGTCCCTGCCCCGGCGGCTGATCCTGCCGCTGCAGCAGCATATCGGCGCGGCCCCCGAGCTGCTGGTCCGCCCCGGCGATCAGGTGCTCAAGGGCCAGATGATCGCGAGGCCTGCGGGCTACGTGAGCGCGGCGCTCCATGCCCCCACCTCGGGCCGGGTGCTGGAGGTGGCCGATCACCCCGTGGCCCATCCCTCCGGGCTCCCCGCACGCTGCATCGTCATCGACGCGGACGGGCGGGACCGCTGGGCGGACCTCCCCGAGCCCATGGAGGACTTCGAGGACCGCGACCCCGCCGTGCTGCGCGAGCGGATCCGATGGGCCGGCCTGGTCGGGCTGGGCGGAGCGGCGTTCCCGAGCGCGGTCAAGCTGAACCCCGGCCCGGACCAGCCCGTCCGAACCCTGATCCTCAACGGGGCGGAGTGCGAGCCCTACATCAGCTGTGACGACATGCTGATGCGCGAGCGCGCCGCGCGAGTGGTGGAAGGCCTGCGGGTGCTGCGCCGGGTGGTGGACGCCGAGGAGTGCCTCATCGGGGTGGAGGACGACAAGCCCGAGGCCGTCCAGGCCCTGCGCGAGGCCATCGCCGAGGCAAATCTCGGGCAGGCGGAGGTGGTCGTGATCCCGGGCCTGTACCCGAGCGGGGGCGAGAAGCAGCTCATCCGGGTGCTGACCGGGCTGGAGGTACCGAGCCACGGCATCCCCGCCCAGGTGGGGATCGTCTGCCACAACGTGGGCACGGCCGTCGCCGCGGCCGACGCCGTGCTGCGGGGCCGCCCGCTGATCTCGCGACTCGTCACCCTCACGGGCGAGGGCATGGCCCAGCCGCAGAACCGGGAGGTCCTTATCGGAACGCCGGCGGACCAGCTGATCGCTGAGTGCGGCGGCTACACCGAACGGGTCGCCCGGCTGATCGTGGGCGGCCCCATGATGGGCTTCGCGGTCCATACCGACGAGGTACCGGTCACCAAGGCCACCAACTGCCTGCTCGCCGCGAGCGAGGCGGAGTCCCCGGACCCCGGACCCGCTCTGCCGTGCATCCGTTGCGGCGAGTGCGCCCGTGTCTGCCCGGTCACCCTGCTGCCCCAGCAGCTGTACTGGTATGCCCGGGCCAAGGACTTCGACAGGACCCAGGACTATGCCCTGTTCGACTGCATCGAATGCGGCTGCTGCGCCCACGTCTGCCCGTCCCACATCCCGCTGGTCCAGTACTACCGGTTCGCCAAGACCCGGATCTGGGCCCAGGAGGAGGAGAGGCGAAAGGCCGAGCACGCGCGGCGGCGCCACGAGGCGCGCCTCGCCCGCCTGGAACGCCTGGAGCGCGAGCGCAAGGCGCGGCTGCGCAAGCGCAAGGAGGACCTGGGCCGCAAGACGGGCCGCCCGGGCGATAGCGAAAGCGATCGCAAGAGGGCGGCCATCGACGCGGCCATGCGGCGTGTCGCGGAGAAGAAGGCCGCGGCCGGCGCCCGCCCGCAGAACGTGGAGAACCTGACCGAGGAGCAGCGGCGCCGGATCGAGGAGGTGGACGCGCGGCGGCGCAAGGCAGCGAAGGGCACCGCGGGCTCGAAGCCGGAAGAGAGGGAGGGCTGACGGTGGAATTCCCGGCCCCCAGCTCACCCCATACCGGGCGCCCGAACCAGGTCAGCCGGGTCATGCTCCTGGTGATCGCGGCGCTGGTGCCGGGCACGGTCGCGATGACCTACTACTTCGGGTGGGGCGTCCCGATCAACATGGCGCTGGCCACGGTCACGGCCGTGGCCGCCGAGGCGCTCGTCGTGCGCTGGCGCGGCCGGGCGGCATCACCCGTGGTGGGCGACTTCAGCGCCGTGGTCACCGCCCTGCTCCTCGGCATCTCGGTTCCCCCCCTGCTTCCCTGGTGGATGACCGTGCTGGGCGTGCTCTTCGCGATCGTCGTCGTCAAACAGCTCTTCGGCGGACTGGGGTACAACCCGTTCAACCCGGCGATGGCGGGCTATGTCCTGCTGCTCATCTCCTATCCGGTGGAGATGACCAACTGGCTGCCGCCCCGGATGCTCGGTGAGGATCCGCTGGGCGTCGGTGCGACCCTGGCCGCAATCTTCACCGGCCAGCTGCCGGCCGGCGAGACCTGGGACAGCATCACCGGGGCCACGCCCCTGGACGAGATGCGCACCCGTCTCGAGATGAACGAGATGATCAGCGAGATACGCCAGAGCCCCCTCTGGGGCGACTTCGGCGCCCGCGGCTGGGAGTGGGTGGGCAACTGGTACCTGCTCGGCGGCCTGTTCCTTCTCTGGCGGCGCGTGATCACCTGGCATATTCCCCTGTCCATGCTGGGGGGGCTGGCCCTGGCGGCGGGTCTGTTCTGGCTGCTCGACCCCCAGACGCACCCCTTCCCCGCATTCCACCTGTTCAGCGGCGGGGCCATGCTCGGCGCCTTCTTCATCGCCACGGATCCGGTGAGCGCATCGACGACCCCCAAGGGGCAGCTGATCTACGGTGCAGCCATAGGGGTGCTGGTCTTCATCATCCGGACCTGGGGCGGCTATCCCGACGCCGTGGCCTTCGCGGTGCTGCTGATGAACATGGCCGCGCCCACCATCGACAGCTACACGCAGCCGCGCGTGTTCGGCCACCAGAAGAGCGGCAATGATTAGCCACCCCGTGCTGGTCGCCGCCGTGCTGCTCACCCTGTTCGGGGTGGCGGGCAGCGCGCTGGTGGCCTTCACCCACGAGCGGACCGCGCCGCTCATCGAGGAGAACGAGCGTGCGGCGCTGCTGCGCAAGCTCCACGCCCTGGTGCCGGCGGAGCGGATCGACAACGACATCATCGCCGACCGCATCGTGGTGCACCGCAAGGAGCTGCTGGGCGCCGACGCCACCACCGTGTACCGCGCCCGCCTCAAGGGCGAGCCGGTGGCCGCGGTGTTCACTCCGGTGGTCCCGGACGGATACAGCGGCCCGATCTATCTGCTGGTGGCCGTCCGCGAGGACGGGACCCTGGACGGCGTGCGCGTGATCTCCCACAAGGAGACGCCGGGGCTGGGCGACAAGATCGAGGAGGAGAAATCCGACTGGATCCATGGCTTCGAGGGCAAGTCACTCGGAAACCCGCCCATGCAGGACTGGCAGGTCAAGCGCGACGGCGGGGCGTTCGACCAGTTCACCGGGGCCACCATCACCCCGCGCGCGGTGGTACGGGCGGTCAGGAACACGCTGATCTACTTCCGCGAGGAGCGGGATCGGCTTTTCGAGCAGCGATCCATCACCGCAAAGGCGCCAAAGAAGGAGACCCGCTGATGTCCGAACCGACCTTCGGAAAGATCGTCAAGGACGGGCTGTGGAGCAACAACCAGGCCCTGGTCGCGCTGCTCGGGCTGTGCCCGCTGCTGGCGGTGACCAACACGCTGGTCAACGGCCTCGGCCTCGGACTGGCCACCACCGCGGTGCTCACCCTCTCCAACGGCACCGTCTCGCTGATCCGCGACCTGGTCCGGCCCGAGGTGCGGCTGCCCGTGTTCGTCCTGGTGATCGCCTCGTTCGTCACCGCCGTGGAGCTGGGCATGCAGGCCTACTTCCACGAGCTGCACAAGGTTCTGGGCATCTTCATCCCCCTGATCGTCACCAACTGCGCGATCATCGGGAGGGCGGAGGCCTTCGCCTCCCGGCATGCACTGCACCGCTCGGTGGTCGACGGGCTGGCCATCGGGCTCGGGTTCACGGCGGTCCTGGTGGTGCTCGGCGGCGCCCGCGAGCTCATCGGACAGGGGACCCTGTTCTCCCAGGCGCACCTGATGTTCGGCGAGGCCGCCCGCGGCCTGGAGCTGACCCTGGGCGAGGGCTTCCGCGGGCTGCTGCTGGCCATTCTTCCCCCGGGTGCCTTCCTGGGACTCGGCCTCCTGATCGCGCTGAAGAACATCATCGACCGGCGCATCGAGCGGGCCGCTGCGCGCCGCGCCGAGGAGAGCGCCGAGCGGGCCGAGCCCAGCACCGCCTGAGGCTGGCCGCGCGCCAAGATGAACAGGGCCAAACGCCAGGAGATCTTCGAGCGGCTCCGACGCGAGAATCCCAGCCCGACCACCGAGCTCCACTACAGCACGCCGTTCGAGCTGCTGGTGGCCGTCATCCTCTCCGCCCAGGCCACGGACCGCGGCGTCAACAAGGCGACCGCCCGCCTGTTCCCCTTGGCCGACACGCCCGAGGCCATCCTGGCCCTGGGCGAGGAAGGGCTCAAGGCGCACATCCGGACCATCGGCCTGTTCAACAGCAAGGCCCGGAACATCATCCGCACGTGCGAGATCCTGGTCGAGAA
>JASFUT010000126.1:0-8878 GCA_050050175.1 Chromatiales bacterium | reverse complement strand
GGCTGCCAGCCGCGAACAGCAGCCCTCTCGTTGACACCGGCCTGGCCCGGAAGGATACTTGCCACCATTCAGACATCGAAACGGTTGCAAGCATGGCTGCCATCACCATCAAGAACGTACCGGATGCACTCTACGAACAGCTCAAGGCGGCGGCCCAGGCTCATCACCGCAGTATCAACGGGGAGGTCATCGCGGCTCTGGAACGGAGTCTGGCCAGCACCAAGGCCGCCCCCGAGACCCAGCTCGCCAGCATCCGTGCGCTGCGCGCCGAGCTGACGATCGAGCCCTTGGACCCCGCGGAGATCGCGGAAGCCATCGAGCAGGGCCGCCCTTAGCCGGGACAAGAATTCACGGATGATTGTCGTCGACACCAACGTCATCAGCTACCTCCTGCTGCCGACCCCGCACACCGCCGCCGCCGAGCGCCTGCTGCAGACGGAGCCCTCTTGGGCCGCACCCCTTCTCTGGCGCTCCGAGTTCCGCAACGTCCTCGCCCTCTATCTCCGTAAGCACCTGCTGCGCCTCGACCAGGCCCTGCGGCTGCAGGAGCGCGCCGAGGCCCTGCTCGCCGGCAAAGAGTATCAGGTGACCTCCGCCACGGTGCTCGCGCTCGCGGAGCGAAGCGGCTGCTCGGCCTACGATTGCGAGTTCGTCGCCCTGGCCCAGGACCTGGGCACGTCACTCGTCACCGCGGATCAGGCGGTGCTCCAGGCCTTCCCGGAACGGACCCGCCCGTTGTCCGGATCGATCTGAGGGGAGCGACCTCCGGACGCCGCTCTCGAGCCGGCCGGCTGATCCAAAACGTCCATCTTTCCCGACCGGGGTTCGCTCTCATGGCTGGCCCCGTTCCTTGCGGACCGGATGCCAGACCGGCCACGCATCGTCGCCTTCCGAGACGTCCTGATCCGCGGGTAGGCAACCGGCGACAACCGCCTCGTCTGGGGCGTCATCGAAACCAGCCTCGACCCGCTTCGCAGAGCCCTCGGCGATCTCCTCGGTGCACCCTGAGTTCCGCGGGGGCACGCGACCTGGGGAGCAGAACGCGGCTGACGGCAAGTCCCCTGAAGGACCCTCCAGGCGGCGGATTCAGCCTCCGCTGAGCTGTTCGCGCTCAACGAGCGCTCCTACAATCGCCGAAGCCCGCCGTGGGAGCGGCTGCCAGCCGCGAATGCAGCCGTGCCGGACGCCCGTGTGGCCAAGCGGCCCGCCTTCCGGGTCCCGGAGCCGCCAATGCAGCCTTACCGGACGCCAGTCGGCCGCGGGGGGGCTTGCCCCCTGAGTCCCGGAGCCGCAGCCCGTAGGAGCGGCTGCCAGCCGCGAATATCACCCACCGATGCAGCAGGATGCGTTTCAACGCCCCGCCGACGCCGAACCCCCCAAACCCTTGCCCCACCCCGCCCCCGCGGTCACACTTGTCGAATCGCAAGGAATAAGAACATGACCCCGGAGCAGATCGCCAGACAGCGGATCGACGCGCTCCTGGACGCTGCCGGGTGGTCCGTCCAGGACGCCGCGCACGCCAACATCCACGCCGCCCGCGGTGTCGCCATCCGGGAGTTCCCGCTCCCGGGCCACGGCTTCGCGGACTACCCGCTGTATGTCGACGGTGCGGCCGGGAGTGTACGAAGCAACCACTCCGAGCGGCTTCCTGTTTCCGGAACATGCTGCACTTGGACGACTGACCGTCATCCAGTTTGTCGACCGGTAGTGCGTGTTCGTTTAGGCGAAAGCCCGTGTTGCTGAGAATCCAGGACTTCAAAGACCAAGTTCAATACGGCCTCGATGGCCTAATTGCCGAACTCCAGTTCCTTACCGGCCGTTTCGGCGAGGAGGAGGAGAAGGCGTGGCGCGAGTCCCTGTCCAGGTTGGCCAAGGCATTCTCGGCGCGCAGCTTCGATCCGTTGCACCTCTACTTTGGAGGTCGCGGGAGTCTGGCGCTCGAGTATCAGTTGCCGGCGTCCTCCTCTTGGTGCGACGTTGTCCTTCTGGGACGTCATGCGGCGGACCCCTCCGCCCTGATCATCGAGCTGAAGAACTGGCAGACGCGGACAGACCGGCCGGGCCCCGTAGAGGGCTTAATGGAGCGCCAGGGCGCCAATGTGCTGCACCCCTCCGACCAGGTTCGCGGGTATACCGAGTACTGCCGCCGGTTCCACTCGGCCGTGGAGCATCACGGCGCCCAGGTCCACGGGTGCGTGCTCTTCACCAAGGACTACTTCGTCAACTCCTACCGTCAAGCCCCGAACGACCGGCTAGCGGATGAGTATCCCTGCTTTACCCTCTCGCCGGACGACGCCAACGTGGTATTCCCCGGCTACGTCGCCAAGCGGCTGTCGGCGCCCGACGAGGCGTTCGCTACCGCCTTTGAGAAAGGTGTGTACCGGCAGGACAGGGGGTTCGTCAGCCAGATCGGCGAGCAGATCCTGGACCCCAGCAAGTCGCCTTTCGAGCTTCTTGACAATCAGCGCCGCGCCTTTGCCCTGTGCAAGGCCAATATCGAGTTCGCTCTGTTCGGGGAAGGGGCCCAGCCGGTGAAGAAGGTAATCATCGTCCACGGGCCGCCCGGCAGCGGCAAGTCTGTGGTCGCCGGGAAGCTCTGGGCCAGCCTGGTCACGAACGAGAATCTACCCCAGGGCGACGTTGTCTTCTCCACGACATCCGTGAGCCAGAACAGCAACTGGTCGCATCTCTTCAGCCAGGCGGCTCACAACAAGGCCGGCGGCGGCGTGGTCAAGAAGGCCACCGGCTACACGCCCATCTCCACGCAGCGTCTTGGCCAGCTGAGAAAGCAGCATGGCGCTCAATTTCTCGCGGACGCCAAGAACTGGAGAGACCATCTGCGTCTGCTCAAGGCGTCGGGAGAGCCCTTCAAGGACGGGGCGCGAGACGATCAGTACCTGATCTCTGTGGTCGATGAGGCTCACGCGCTGATCAATCCCGAGCACCC
The DNA here is from genome assembly GCA_050050175.1 of Chromatiales bacterium. Taxonomy (GTDB): domain Bacteria; phylum Pseudomonadota; class Gammaproteobacteria; order Chromatiales; family Chromatiaceae; genus CAVQCX01. The sequence goes on along the minus strand of JASFUT010000126.1, from coordinate 5,931 downwards.
CGAGGGCCGAGGCCAGTTCGGCTTCGTCGGCAACCTGGGACCCCAGGCTTACCACATCATCCGGTCGTCGACGATCACCGTGTTCCTGCTGGATGCCGAGCAGAGCTTCCGGGACCGGGAAAACACCACGGTGGACGACATCCGCCAATTCGCGTCGGAGCTCGGTGCAACGTTGCTGGAGCCCATCAGCCTCGAAGGTGCACAGTTCCGCTGCGCGGGCGCGAAGGAGTACGTGGACTGGCTGGAGTCCCTATTGGCGGGCCGGCCCGCCGAGGAGAATCGCCGCATCGCACAAAGCTGGCTGACCAAACCGCCGAAAGACGAATCGACTCACCCTGAGCACGTTCCTTACGCGAAGGTGGCGGAGGCTTCCAGCGGCTACGCCGTAACGAAGGCCGGCTTGGACTTCCGGATCCTCGATACACCCGTCGCGCTGGAGGACACCTTGCGCGAGCGGATAGGCGAAGGGCGAACCGCCAGAATCCTGGCCAGCTACGCTCGCCAGTGGAAGACGCGAGATGCCGCCCACCCACACGACCTTCCGGGCGAATGGATGGACTTCCACGAGCCCTACCTGGTGGGCGGCGAGCAGCGCTATTGGAGCCGGCCGTGGAACTACGTGCCGCGGGGCTCGGATTACACGCACTACGTCCAGGCCGTTGCCGGATCGCACATGCATTCGGACCCCCTGAGCGAAGTCGGGTGCCCGTACGCCGTGAGGGGCTTCGACTTCGACTACGTCGGCATCCTCTGGCTCGGCGACCTGAAGTGGCGTGATGGCCGGTGGGTCGTGGAGACGGACACGGTCTTCGAGACGGGTATCCCGAACACCCTGCGTCGAGCGAAAGCTGAAAAAGACCCTGACGGGCCCGCCCACAAGGCCCTGCTCCGCGCCGTGGCGCAGAGCTATCGCATCCTGCTGACGAGGGCCCTCAAGGGCGTGTATCTGTGGTTCGAGGACGACAAGACGCGCCGGTTTGTCCAGCAAAGCCTGAGGTAAGACCTGGTCAAGGCAACCACGGACGCCGGCTGAACAGGAGATCGTCAGGAAGACCTACGTGCCCGAGGACATCTACTGCTTGCGCACGCCAGCTCCCGCGGCCGGATGACTCGGTACCGCCCGCTGCGGTCCTGAAAGGAAGCTTGCTCGTTCCCATAATGGGATCTTTAATACCCTAAATGGGAATACCTACTGCGCCCGGTGGCCTCAGCGAAGTCCTGTTCTCCAAGACACGGCGGCAGGTCCTGCGCCTGCTGTTCGGCCGCCCGGAGCGGTCTTACCATTTCAACGAGATCGTCCGGCTGGCCGGGGTCGGCATCGGCAGCGTGACACGCGAGCTGGACAAGCTGACCGGCAGCGGCCTGGTGACCATGACCAAGGCGGGCAACCAGAACCGCTACCAGGCCAACCGGGGATCGCCGATCTTCGACGAGATCCGGGGCATCGTGCTCAAGACCTTCGGCCTGGCCGACGTGCTCCGGGCTGCCCTGGAGCCCCTGGCCGAGCGGATCGCGGCGGCATTCGTCTACGGGTCGGTCGCCAAGGGCACGGACACGGCCGCCAGCGACATCGATCTGTTGTTAATCGGGGACGATCTGACCTACGCGGACCTTGTGACCGCCCTCGCCGAGGCGGAGCAACAGCTTGGGCGATCCGTCAACCCGACGCTGTACTCGACGGAGGAGTTCCGCCGGAAGCTGGGTGCAGGAGCGGCCTTCCTGGAACGGGTCATGGAGCAGCCGAAGATCTTCTTGTTGGGAGCCACGGATGACATCCCCACAGCTTGAGAATCTGGTGCGCATCGGCGCGCTGAAGCCCGAGCCCTACGACCGGAAAGAGTTCGAGAATCTGGTCCGCTCGGGGCGGGTACGCCTGCGGGATGCCCACAACGCGGCGCTGTCCGGCGAGAGCCGCTTCGACCTCGCCTACAACGCCGCCCATGCCCTCGCCCTGGCGGCCCTGCGCAGTCGAGGCTACCGCACCGACAAGCGCTACTTCGTGTTTCAATGCCTCCCCCACACGCTCGGCCTCGGCCCGGAGATCTGGCGGGTGCTCGCCCTGTGCCACGAGCGCAGGAACAAGATCGAGTACGAGGGTCTGTACGACATCGAGGAGCAGCTCATCACAGACCTGATCACGGCCGCCGACCGGCTTCTGGTCGCAGTCGAGCAGCTCGAATCGCCTTGATCGACATCCGCCATGACACCCGCCGACATCACCAACAAGCTCTGGAACGACTGCAACGTCCCTCGCGACGACGCCACAACCGCGCCAACCGCCACGACCGCACGCCCACCTGGTCCGAGGACAACCCGGCCGGCCGCTGGCGCGCCTACGACTACGACGAGCTGGTCGCCCGCGACAAGGCGAGCCTCGACATCTTCTGGCTGCGCGACGAGTCGCTCTCCGACTCCGACAATCTCCCCGCCCCCGAGGTGATCGCCCAGGAGATCGTCGAGGACCTGGAGGCGGCGCTGGAGCAGTTCCGGGAGATTGCGCTGGATCTTGGCGCAGGCATGGCAGAGGAGGAAACGGGATGAGCCCCAAGCCCATGTGGATGGTCCGCGCGGAGGTCGGCGGCAAGTACTTCGAGGACTTCAAGGAGAAGTCCATTGTCGCCATCGGCTGGCCCAACCTCGGCGACATGAGCGAGCTGAAGACCCGGAGCGCCTTCTCGAAGGCCGTGGCGCACCAGTGGCCCAACTGGAAGAAAATGCAGGTCGCCATGTCGGCAGGCACCTTGTATCGGTTCGTCCGGGAGATGAAGGTCGGGGACCGGGTCCTGACGTACGACCCGTCGAGCCGCGCCTACCTGGTCGGCGCGATCACCAGCGAGTACTTCCACGACCCCGGCTTGATCGAAGAAGACCCCAACGCCCGCCGGGTCGACTGGCAGGGTGAGGTGTCGCGCGACCTTCTGTCGGCCGCCACCAAGAACAGCCTGGGCGCCATCTCCACCCTCTTTCTGCTGCCCGAGGAGGCCGCCGAGGAGATCGAGAGCCGCCTCCAGGGTACCCCGCCCCCTGCCAGGACCGGAGAGTCGGACGAAGAGGAGACCGTGATCGACGAGCTGCTCAAGGACATCCAGGTCCGGGCCCTGGAGTTCATCAAGGACCCGGTCAACCGGCTGGACTGGGAGGAGATGCAGAATCTGGTGGCCGGCCTGCTGCAGGCCATGGGATACAAGACCCGGGTGTCCCCCAGCGGACCGGACCGTGGGAAGGATATCGTGGCATCACCGGACGGATTTGGCTTCGAGAGTCCGCGGATCCTGGTCGAGGTCAAGCACCGCGCGGGCAACCAGATGGGCTCCCACGCCGTGCGCAGCTTCTTGGGCGGCCGGCACAAGGACGACAAGGGCCTTTACGTGAGCACGGGCGGCTTCACCAAGGATGCCCGCTACGAGGCCGAGCGGGCCAGCATCCCCCTGACCCTGATGGACATCGACGACCTCGTGAAGGCCCTGCTGGATCACTACGACCGGCTCGATCTGGAGACTCAGCAGCTTGTTCCGCTGAAGAAGATCTACTGGCCGGTTTAGGACGAGCGCCGATGATATGGACTTTATTTTCGGGGCTGTTGCCGACTGCCCTGATGCTGGGTGGCGTCGGGCTTGCCAGCGGCGTCATTTATCTCTGGTTGTATAGGCAGAAGCGGTCCGGGAAACGCCCGCCGTTCACCAGGGCGTTTCTGCGCAGCCCGGGCGAAACTCTGCGCCGCCAGCTGGATGAGAACACGCTGGACATGACCGCCTACATGATGCTCGCCATGCTCATGCCGGTCCTTCTATTTGCCATCGAGGCAGGGGGAGCGATGTTCGGGCGGCCGTCCTCAATGAGCCACGCGCTAACCACGATCCTGATCGGAGTCGTGGCAGAGGGATACGTCTTCTACCGGCTGTACCGGATCCTCGCCGCCCGGAATCCCCTTCGGCTCGGCTGGGAGGGAGAGATCGCAGTCGGCGAGGAACTCAACCAGGTCATGCTGCAGGGTTTGAGAGTCTTTCATGATCTGCCCGCCGGAAGGGGGTTCAACATCGACCACGTCGTCATCGGCCCCCGGGGCGTGCTGGCGGTCGAGACCAAGGCACGCTCGAAGGGCATTCCCGGCCAGGGGAGCGAAGCGGTCAAGGTCCGGTACGACGGAAAGAGCCTCGTCTTTCCCGATCACAGCGAGTCCAGCGCCCTTGAACAGGCGAAGCGCCAGGCGGGTTGGCTGGCGAAGTGGCTGGCCAGCGCGACGGGGGAGGCCGTTCCGGTCTTCCCCGTGGTTGTGCTTCCCGGGTGGTATGTGGACCGTACCGCGCCGAGCAGGGGAGTCTTCGTCATCGGGACCGGTGAGATCCAGCGAGAGTGTCGGAGACTCGGAAACGGCCGCCTGACTCCGGAGCAGATTCAACGCGTCGCCCACCAAGTCGAGCAGCGATGCCGGACAGTCGAGGCATGGATCCCGCGCCTCGGCAAAGAGGCGCAGGCTTCTACGTGAACCTGCAGGCGTCTGCCGTCCTATACACTCCCCCGGGTTGACCTTAGGTCCCATTGCGTGGACGGTTCCCCTCGGCAGGCAGGGACGCCTGGACCTCGGTCGTCGAGCTATCGGCGTTCCGCTGCCGGACACAAGCCGACAACTTACAGGGAGTTCGATCGTGACCACCGACCGCGTCACCGGCACCCTCACCGAAGAGAACCGCCAGCAGATCCTGGACCTGATCGAGCAGGCCAAGGCGCAGATGCCTTACCTGCTTGACCTCAGCACCGAGGAGCAGCGCACCCTGCTGCGCCTCCGCGACAAGACCGAGGCCTTCGTCCGCCAGGCCCAGGACGTGGCGAGCCGCAACCCCGAGATCCTGCCCCGCGCCTTCGACCTGGAGCAGGTGCACGCCGACGTGGACCTCTACTTCGCCCTGCGGTGCATCCAGTGGGCGCTCATCCAGTTCAAGGAGCTGGTGGACGACACGGTGAGCGCCGTGGGCTCCGAGGCCTATGCCTCGGCACTGGAGGTGTACCGTTACGCCAAGTACAACGGCGCCGAGGGGCTGGATCAGCTGCGCGAGCTGATGGCGCAGCGGTTCAACCGCGGCCCGGGCGGCTCCGGCGACGGCGCCGAGCCCGCGGTGGGCGGGGCGGCGTGACGAATGGCCCCGGGCTTGGGGCACCCGGCTCGGCTCGCCGGCGGTGTCACTTGCGGCCGGGGCTTCGACCGACGCTTACGGCGCGTTGACACGCGCCCTACGCGGTCGGACCCGCAACCGGAGGGGTCTGCCGGCCGGTTTCGAGCGGCCGTTTGAGATGGTCGACGGCCCCCCGGGGGCTCGAAGGCGTCTCGATATCGGCCTGTGACCTCAGGCATCGGCCCTGCCTTGCCGACGAGCGGCCCTTGCCCGGGGGTCGTCGACTTTGTGTCGGGGGGCATCGGCTTTGCCATGGTACGCGGCGGCTTCGACCCGTGGTAAGCCGGCCTCCAAAGGAGCAAGGTGGTCGCTGCCCCGGTGAGGGAGGCATCCTTGGCGGGCGCATGGGGCGCCTCGCCCGGCCGGAGGAGGCCCTTCACGGAGGCAGGGGCGGCCCGCCCCGGGGCAACGCGGGTTCCTTCCCGGAGTCAAGAAGAGCCATGACCTAGGGTAGGCCGGCTGTGCACCGGGCAAGGCCCGTGCGTCCCGGGGCATGGCGACTGCGCCTCGGCTCAGGGTGGTTGCCTCCCTTGGGAAGGCGCCTGCGGGTGGGACGGGGGGTGGAAGCCTCGCCGGGTGGCGGTTCGCCCAGGGGCTGGCCTCCTGCGCGCCCCGGGGCCGCAGGCCGTGGGAGGCGAGCCCCTCGGCGCATACGGCCCCGCCCGAACGCCGGTTCGCGCTCAGCGAGCGCTCCTACCACCGGATTGCGCCGCGGCGCCGGTCCGTGCGTAGGAGCGGCTGCCAGCCGCGAATGCAGCCG
>JASFUT010000125.1:0-8910 GCA_050050175.1 Chromatiales bacterium | reverse complement strand
GCTCGCATTAGCGATGGCTAGTGCTTCACTCGTGCGCCTAGGTGCAGACCCGCCCAGGCACGCTGAAACGAACGATTTGTATGGGACCGAGCACTAGAGACCTATGCCTATCCCCACGCCGAAGCGCACGTCCGGGCCCCGGCCCTCACGCTTGCGGGGCCAGAGAAAGAGACTGTCCGCGCCGAGCGTGGGATAGCGGTAGGTCGTCTCCCCGATAGCCCCCTGCCTCACCCCGGTCAGGGGCCCGTGGGCCGTCAGCTCCCGACCCGGGGCGTATTCGGCGGGCTCGAGGAAGCCCCTCTCGACGGCGATAAAGCGCCCCTGGGGCCGGCGCTCCGTGTCGGGGCGGCCGTCCGCGTCCAGCGGATAGGCCAGCACCTCGATCTCGGTGCTGTGGGGCAGATTGCGCACATCGACGATGGTGCCGCCCCACTCCACGGGGCGCAGCCTGTCCTTGGTTTCGGGCCCGACCTCCTGCGGGACGATCCATCGCGCCGCCGGATGGGGGGTGTAGGCGGGCGCCCCCGCGCACCCCGCCAGGAGGGCGCAGATCAGGATCTTCGAAGCGGCTCGAATGGCCGGGTGCATGCCCGTCACCACCAGCAGTGCGGCCAGGGCCGCGACCAGGAATAGGGGTAAGGATACCCGTAGAAGGGGTCCCAGGGATCGCACCAGGGATCGCGCGCGGCCTCGGGGCCGGGCTCCTCCCACAAATACCTGTCCACGACTTCGACCACCGGGTAGACATAGGGATAGTCCCCCACGGGCCGCGTCTCCAGGCCCGAGAGCACGCCGTAGACCGTGAGCCTACGATCGGGGGCGTAAACGGCAGGATCGAGGAAGCCCTGAACCCGGGCGAGGAAGCGACCCCGGGACCCTTTGTCGCGTTGCGGCTCACCGCCGCGGGACAGGGGCAGGGCGAGCACCTCGAGCAGCGTGTCCTCCGGTCCGTTATGAACCGCGAGTATGCGGCCCCCCCAGCGCACGCGGGTCCCCTCCAGCCGCCCGCCGCTCTCGCGGGCCTCCCCGACGGTGGGACCGCCATCCTCGGCCGACCGGATGGACGGCGGCACCGAGGTGGCACAGCCGGCCGCGAGAGCCGTGACCAGCAGCGCTGCGATCCAGGGGTGGAGGGGCCTTGCCATGGGTTCATTATAGAGGTCCAGCACCGCTGCTACCCTTTCCGGACAGGGGTGACGCGAGCCCGGCGGAGGGAACAATGAGCAACGCAGAACCGCGGCAGACGGCCGCCGAAGAGCTGAATCCGTTCGAGCTGTGCCGGGAGCAGTTCCGGAGGGCCCACGGCCATATCACCGAGCTCAAGCGCGGGCTGATCGACTTCCTGAACCTGCCAAAGCGCACGATCAAGGTGCACTTTCCCGTCGAGATGGACGACGGCTCGGTGCAGACCTTCGTGGGATTCCGCGTGCTGCACAGCCGCCTCATGGGCCCCGGAAAGGGGGGCATCCGTTTCCATCCCGGGATTACCGAGGAGGAGACGGCGTCCCTGGCGGCGCTCATGACGTGGAAGTGCGCCCTGGTCAACCTGCCTTTCGGAGGCGCCAAGGGCGGGGTCATCTGCGATCCCAAGGCCCTGAGCGAAGGCGAGCTGCGTCGGCTCACGCGACGGTTCATCAACGAGCTCGGGGACAACATAGGGCCCCATACCGACATCCCCGCCCCGGACGTGTACACCGACGAGCAGACCATGGCCTGGGTCTTCGACACCTACGACAACTCTCACCCCGGCCGCAACAACCGTCCCGTGGTCACGGGCAAGCCGCTGGATCTGGGCGGCTCCCTTGGGCGGCGCGAGGCCGTGGGCCGGGGCTGCCTGTACGTGGCCACGCGCTTCCTCGAGACGGTCGAGGTGCCGGGGCTCGCCGCCGTGAACGGAGCCCGGGTCTCCATCCAGGGCTACGGCCAGGTGGGGTCCGTCGCGGCCCGGGTCTTCCGGGACGCGGGCGCCCGAATCCTGGCGGTGAGCGATTCCCAGGGCGGCATCCAGGCGCTCGACGGGAGCCTGGATCTGGATGCGGTGGATGCCTGGAAGGCCGCTCACGGGACCGTCGTGGGGCTCCAGGGCACGCGGACCGTCACCAACGCCGACATCCTCACCAGCGAGTGCGACATCCTGATCCCGGCGGCCCTCGGGGGGCAGATCCGGCGCGAGAATGCGGAGCAGGTGCGGGCCCGTCTGGTGATCGAGGGCGCGAACCGGCCGACCACCCCCGAGGCCGACGACATCCTGGGCCGTCGGGGCGTTCATGTCCTGCCGGACCTCCTGGCCAACGCAGGCGGGGTGATCGTCAGCTACTTCGAGTGGGTGCAGAACATCCAGAACCAGGACTGGCCGCTGGAGGAGATCAACGGGCGGCTGCGCGGGCAGCTGGTCCGGGCCACCGACCGCGCGGTGGAGCGCTGGCGCCGCTTCCTCCCGGGCGACGATGCCCCGCCCTGCGCCCGCGACCTGCGCACGGCCGCCCTGGTAGTGGCCGTGGAGCGCCTGGCGCGGGTCACCCTGCAGCGCGGCATCTGGCCCTGACCGCAGGCGGAGGTTGCAAAATCGCCGATCTCCGCTATGCGGTTATATGAAGACCGGGCGGGGTCCCCCGATCCCGGCCGCAAGAGGAGGCACCGCAATGGCGATGTTACACAGCGATGTGGTCGTGCACATCGACGAGGACCTCGACGACGGGCGAATATACGACATCGAGCGGCAGCTCGGCACGGAGGAAGGCATCTACAGCGCATGCGTCAACGACAGGGCGCGCCATCTTCTCCTGATCGACTACGATCCGACGGGCATCCGTTCGAGCGACATCCTTGACCGGGTGCGGCGCAACGGGCTCCACGCGGCGTTGATCGGTATGTGAACGAACCCACCCCGAGCGAACCGGCCCGCAGGGCCGGTTCTTCTTTTCGCCCCGGCTGCCCGGGTCCGCTATCATCCCTCTTGTCCGTTGAAACGGCGCGCGCCCTGAGCGGCGCCCCGTCGCGGCGTGCGCCCGCTGCCGCCGGGAGTGAGCAGGATGGGGGACGGGGACGACCGGCGCCGGAGCTGCGTCGGAACGCCCGTCGTGCGGTGCTTCGCCCCGAGGCGGACAGAGCGGCACGGCGGAGCTTGCTGAGCACTCAGGGCGTGGAGCAGGGGTCGGAAATCCCTCGCGAGAACAACCATCTGGACCGTCTTTCACGGGAGGGGCCATGCCCGAGGACGGGCTTTCCTGCTGGATCTACAAGAGCCTCCGCCGGGAAGAGATGTACCTCTACCTGGCAAGCGAGAACGGCTTCGACTGCGTCCCGGCGGTCCTGCGCGAGCGCTTCGGCCCGCCGGTATTCGTGATGGAGCTGGAGCTGCACCCGGGGCGCAGGTTGGCGCGCGAGGACGCGCGCCAGGTGATTCGCAGCCTGCGCACGGCGGGTTTTCACCTGCAGCTGCCTCCGCGGCCGAACCCGGCCGCCTCCCACGGCGGACCGCTCTGACATGAGAAACCTTGTCACCCTGACCGCGGCCATGGCCGTCGTCCTGGCCGCCTTCTACCTGCTCGTCCCCGGACCCCGGCCCGAAGCCGTTCCCGACCTCCCCTGGCAGATCGATACCCTGCCCGACGGCACCGCCCGGGTCCTGGGCTTGCAGGTGGGTGCCGACCCGCTGCGCACCGCCGTGGAGCGCTACGGGGACCCGGACGGGCTGTCCCTGTTCGTCTCGGTGGACGGGCAGGGCGCGGTGGAGGCCTACTTCGGCACCATCCGGCTCGGGCTGCTTAAGGGTGAGCTCATCGCCACGCTGGACGCCCCGGCAGACGAGCTGGCGGCGCTCCGGGACAGGGCAATCGACCGCAAGGTGACCCGGGGCGGGGCGAGCCGGTACCTGCTCGGCGAGCAGGACCAGCGGGCGCAGCTCGGCAGAATCATTCGGGGCCTGACCTACATCCCGGCCTATTCCGGAATGGACGCCGAGTTCATTCGCCAGCGCTTCGGCGACCCGGCGCAGACCCGGCAGCTCGACGACACGACCCAGCGCTGGCTCTACCCCGAAGAAGGGCTCTCCATCCTGATCGACAGCGAAGGCCGTGAGGTGTTCGAGTACGTGGCACCGCGCGACTTCCACGCGCCCTGACTCCAGCCCCGGCGACGTCCGAGGGCAGGGCGCGGGCGGCCTGCATGGCTCAGTAGTGGGGGGGCGGGGGCTCGGCGTCGCGGTCGCCCACGGCCGATGGGGTCAGCTCGCTCAGCAGCGCGGTAACGGCCTCCAGCCGGCGGCGCAGGTCGTCGATCTCCCGCTCCTGGGCGGCAAGTCGCCTGGCCACCCCATCCAGCGCATCCTCGTGGAAGGCCAACCGGCTCTGGATGTCCATCAGATCGTCACGCATGGCGTAGCTGAGCGGGGCCGGGCGCGCGGCGGATCGGTCCCTGTCCGCTCAGGGGCCTCCCGCTCCCGGGAAACGGTCGTTCAGATTGGCCGGGCAAAGCACCTCCCGCATGATGCCGATCAGATCGAGAAGCTGTCTGCTGCGAATGCGGTAGTAGATGCGGTTCGCCTCCTTGCGGGACACCACGATGTTCTTGTTGCGCAGCTGCTCCAGGTGCTGGGAGATATTGCTCTGGGACGTGCCTGTCTGCTCGACGATCTCACCGACCGAGAGCTCCCTATCGCCCAGGGTGCAGAGGATCTTCCAGCGCAGGGGGTGCGCCATCGCCTTGAGGGCGTTGGCGGTGAGAGCCGGGTCCTCGCCGGGCAGCTCGGGGTCGTTCTCGCTCGAATGGGCCATCGTCGATCCTCGTCCGGTCAGTCGGTTCCGGTCAGTCCGGCGCCGAGGCCTCGGCGTCCGCGGGCTGCGTCTTCACGTAACCGGTCATGTCTTTGGCTATGCATATTATGTCCGAAATTCCGCCCTGCTCGTCCTTGACCGCGGTTCGCGACAGCAGGATGGGCACGCGGCGCCCATCCTTGGTGATGAAGCGCGCCTCGATCTGGCTCAGGACGCCCACCCGCACCAGCGCCTCCAGCCAGGTGCCCATGAAGGCGCCCGCTTCGTCGTCGCCCTCCTCCTCGAATACGTCGCCGATGGACATGCCCGCGAGATCATCCTCGTCGTAGTCGAGCATGCGCGACGCAGCGGGGTTGGCGGACTGGATGATGCCGTCCCTGTCGAGCACCAGCAGCGCCTCGCCCATGTGGGTGATGATGTTCTCCATGTGCTGCTTGGCCTGATGGAGCTCGGCAGTGCGCTCTGCCACCCGCTGCTCCAGGACGCGGTTCATCTCCCGCTCTTTCTCGATCAGCCGGAAATAGGTGCTGATCTTGTTGATGAGCTGGTTGTCCTCGATCGGCTTGAGCAGGTAATCCGCCGCGCCCACCTCGTAGCCCTTCTGCTGAAACTCCTCGGTCTTGTAGGCCGCCGTCAGGAATATGATCGGGATGTCACGGGTCTTCTTGCGCACCTTGAGCATGGAAGCGGTCTGGAAGCCGTCCAGCTCAGGCATCTGCACGTCCAGGATGATCAGGTCGATGCCCGGCTCGTGCAGCGCGATGTCCAGGGCCTGGCGTCCAGAGGTGGCCTCCAGGATGTCCACGTCCATGTGCTTCTGGATCAGCGAGCGCAACGCGAAGAGGTTGTGCTCGTGGTCGTCGACGATCAGCAGCTTGAATCCGGAATAGCGTTTCATCGCATGTCCGCTGGAGCGCCGGGCGCAAGATAGGCGGCAAGCTTTTCCTTGAGAACGGTCGCGTCCACCGGCTTGGCAACGAGATCGTCCGCCCCGGCCTTCCTGCAGGCCTCCAGGGCCTTGTCACTGGTATCGGTCATCAGCGCGATGACCGGCGTCCGCTCGGATTCTGCCTTGTTTTTCAGCTCGGTGATCGTAGCACAGGCGTCCAGCTCGGGCATCTGAATGTCGAGCAGGACGAGAGAGCAGTCGGGCTCGTCGTGCAGGGCCTCGAGCGCCTCAGCGGTGTCTCCGGCCGCGGTTACCCGAAGCCCCCACCGCTCGAGGATCGGGGTAAGCGTGAGCATGGTCTGTACGTCCTCGTCAACGACCAGCACGCAGTGACCGGAGAAGTCCGCATCGGGCGGCGCCAGGGCCTGCTCCTCGACAGGCTCGTGCGGGCGCTCGCGGCCCGCGCGGCGCCTCTCCGCCGGCCCCGGGACGTGGCTCAGAGGCAGGAGCAGCGAGAACACCGCCCCCTGGCCTTCCAGGCTGTTCAGCTCGATGGTGCCTCCGAGAAGCTCGGCGAGCTGGAGGCTTATGGTCAGGCCGAGCCCGGTGCCGCCGTAGCGCCGGCTGGTCGAGCCGTCCGCCTGCTTGAAGGCCTCGAAGATCACCTCCTGCTTGTCGGCCGGGATGCCGATCCCGGTATCGCGGACGCTGATGCGCACCGGCCGGGGGGAAGCGTCGTCCCCCGCGCGCGCAAGCGCGACCTCCACGCCGCCTCGCTCGGTGAACTTGACGGCGTTGGACAGGAAGTTCTTCAGGATCTGGCGGATCTTGTCGGGGTCGGAGACGATGGTGGCCGGGGCGTCCGGGTCCACCGTCAGATCCAGACTCAGGGTCCTGGCCTCGAACTGGGGACGCACCAGCTCGATGACCTCCTCGAGCAGCGCCGGCAGCGCGACTGTCTCCAGGTTGATCACGGCCCGGCCCGCCTCGATCCGGGACAGGTCGAGGATGTTGTCGATCAGGGTGCGCAGGTCGCTCCCGGCGCGGTGGATGACGGTGGCCTGGTGGGCCTGCTCGGGCGAAAGAGAGCTGCTCTCGCTCAGCATCTTCGACAGCAGCAGGATCGAGTTCAACGGTGTGCGCAGTTCATGGCTCACATTCGACAGGAACTCGGACTTGTAGCGGTAGGCGGCCTCGAGCTCCCGCGCGTGTGCCCGCAGGTTGCGGGTGTTGCGCACGTGCTTCTCGGCGAGCCGCGACAGGTTCGCCCCGAGGCGCCGCAGCTCCTCGGGGCGGCGCCAGTCGAAGCGCGCGGGCTCGTCGTGCTCGAGCACGCGGGCGATGCCTTCGCCGAGCTCCCGCCCCACCCGCTCGGCGCGCAGGGAGAACCAGCGAGCCGCTATCCAGATCACCAGGATGACGATGAGCACGATGGCGAGCACCCGCACGATCAGGGCGGTCCGGAAGTCCGCGAGCGGGGAGGGGTCGACGCGGCGGCCCACCCAGATGGGCTCGCCCTGCTCGGTGCGGAACATGGGCACCCAGATAACCTGCCAGGGCCCCTGCCGCCAGAGCGACAGGGTCTTGGTCTGGAACATCTCCTCCAGGCCCTGAAAGTCCTCGAACGCGTTGCCTTCCGAGCGCAGCATCCCCTGCTGGCCCAGGTAGCGTCCGTCGGCGCGCACCCAGAGGGTGTCGCGATAGAAGCGGGCGAGGCCACCGACGTCGATGGTCATGATGACCGCGCCCATGGGACCGTCGGCACCCGGTCCGATGGGGCTGGCCAGGTACATGCTCAGCAGGCGCCGGGGATCGGAGGCGCCCGCCTTGGCGTCGACGTCGATGGGGCTGATGAGGACCCCGCCCCGGTCCAGCTTCAGCGCCGCTTCGAGAAAACCCCCGGAGGGCACCATCGGCTCGCTGACGGTCGGCTCCCAGATCTGGGTCTCCGGGTTGCGCTCGAGCCAGAAACGCTCCCGGCCCCGGTCGTCCACAAACAGAATCTGCGTGATGTCGAGCTGCTCCTGGAAGATCTGGTTGACCCACTCGGTGTAGCGCGCCCGGGCGCGGTCGACGTCCGCCCCGTCCGCGTCATCTCCGGTCCCGAGGATGGCGCCGGGCTCCGGCAGCTTGGCGAGCAGACGCACCATCTCCTGGCGGCTCGCGATGTGCTGATCCAGGTCCCGGAAATCCGCCCGAAGGTTCTGCAGGTGGGCCTTGTGGTAGAAGAGCTCCAGCCGCTCCAGCACCAGCGGCAGGTTGATGACCACCGCCGAAATGAGGGGTGCGAAGCCGAACAGGAACAGGAACAGGAAAATCTGGGTTCGGAGTCTCACGGTCGCGCCGGGACCGCCCGGGGTTCCCGGGGGCAGAAAGTGAAGGCACAGTATAACGCCGGATTCGGACCCGGAGCGCCCGGCGCGGAGAGGCCCCGGTCAGTTCATCAGACGCTCGGGGGGCGGGACGACCATGGGGTCGGGAATTCGGGAGCTGGCGAACTCGCGGCGCGCACTGACGGTGACCCGCTGCCAGTGCTCGAGCAGGGTGATGAGCCGGAGCCAGCCTGCGAAGCTGTCCGCCTCCACCCAGTTGGCAAGGATCAGGACCCCCTGGAGCAGGTCGCCGCCGCGCCACTCGGGATAGATGAACTCGCGAAGCTCCTCGAGCTGCGCGGGAGAGGGGTTGTCGTATCTCAGGGCCGCGCCGTCAAGGGCGACGCGAGCGACCCGGCAGGGAAGCGACAGGGCCCCGTCCTCGGCGTGGCCGAAGGTGACCACCACCTCCTGGTCGCGCTTGAAGCAGGGCAGCCCGACGACGAAGAGTCCCGAGAGGCCGATGTCGGTGACACGACACTTGCGGTGCTGGTTCCTCGCGGGACAGTAAAGATCCACCGTCATCCGACAGGGGATCCTGGGGTAAGCCCTGGAATCCATATACCATCCTCCATTGCGAAGTCGTCACAGCGGGACCTCTCGGAAGGGCTCTTCTCAGAGTGCGACAATCCTTAACGGTACCTTACAGTGCGCTTTCACTCCATTGGTACTTTCCCGGGCATCCATGGGCAATACGCGCGGCACAGAAGGGCAGGATGGCATTCCGCGGCCGCTGCAGATCCTGTACCGGGACGACCATTACGTGGCCGTGGACAAGCCCCCGGGGGTTCTCGTGCACCGCAGCGCCCTGTCGCGGGACCGCATCTTCGTCCTGCAGCGGCTGAGGGCCCAGCTGGGAAAGCGGCTGTATCCG
>JASFUT010000124.1:0-8992 GCA_050050175.1 Chromatiales bacterium | reverse complement strand
ACCCGCACCTGCGGGCCCTCCCCCCCGCTCTCGCCCTTGTAGGTCCCTCGCTGGGGCGCCGCGTCCAGATAGTCGCGGCCCACGGCCACCGCGACGTAGGTGTCGTTGGCCACCAGGTCGTGGGTGGGGTCGAAGCCCCGCCATCCCGCGTTGGGTATGAGGACTTCCACCCAGGCGTGCGTGGCCTGCTCGGCGGCCTCGGTCTCTTCCGTCAGGGAGGGATCGAGGTAGCCCATCACGTAGCGGGCCGGCACGCCCCAGGACCGCACCAGGGCGATCATCAGATGGGCGAAGTCCTGGCAGACGCCCGCCCGCTCCTTCCAGGCCTCGGCCAGGGAGGAGTGTACGTGGGTGGCGCCGGGGGCGTAGTCCAGTCGCCCCCGCACCCAGTGCATGGCCTCCTGGGCGCACTCCATGAGCTGACGGCCGGACTCGAGGTCCGGGAAGGGCTCGGCGGGCTCCAGGACGGGAAGCGCGGGCACCGCCGCGCTGCGGTGCAGGACGTAGTCCAGCAGCCGGGGCTGCGCCCTCAGGGCCTGGTCGAGCCATTCGCGCTCTCTCGGGGGCGGTACCAGCTCGAAGTCGAAGGGGTTCTCCAGGGTGCACTCCACCTCGGCCCGCATCCGCGTGGCCAGGTGATCGTGGGGCGCGAGCACCTGGAAATGGTGGACCCGGTTCCCGAAGCAGTCCAGGTACTCCCGGAGCTCGGCCGCGGGATCGGTCTCCAGCTCCAGGACGAGCAGGCGCTGATGGCTGTCCTCGCGCGGCGCCAGCCGAAGCTCGCAGTGGTGCTCGCGCACCTCCCCCGCGTACTCGAGCCGGGTCTCGTGCTCGATCAGGTAGCGCATTCCGTCTCTCCGAGATAGGCCTCGAAGAACTCCTTGGCCAGCACCCCACCCAGCTCCGCCTGCCGGGTGAGGAAATCCCGGAGGAACTCGTGCAGTCCCGAACGGAACAGGCTGTCCGCATCCAGCCCTTCCAGACCGGTCCGCAGCGCGGACAGCGCCTCACCCGCCGGGGAGCCGCCGCCTCCGCAGTCCGAGATCCGCTGCAGGGCCTCGCACATCCGCTCGGTGCAGAAGCGCAGGGAGCGCGGGAAGTCCGGGTTGAGGACCACGAACTCGGCCACGTTCCGCGGCAGGAGCTCGCCCTGATACTCGCGGCGGTAGGACTCGAAGCCGGAAAGGGACTTGAGCAGGGCCGCCCACTGGTAGTAGTCCACGGGCGTGCCCACCATGGAGAGGTCGGGCAGCAGCAGGTGGTACTTGACGTCGAGGATCCGCGCGGACATGTCCCCGCGCTCGCTGAACGTGCCGAGCAGGTAGAAGGCGAAGGGCTCGCCGCGCATCATGGTGCTGACCGTGACGCCGTGGAAACGGGCGATCTCCTCGCGCACGAACTCGTAGAGCTCGTCGGTGTGGGCCTGGAGCGGCCGGCGGCCGCGCTGGCCGTCGAAGGTCAGCCAGAGCTCGTTCAGGCAGCTCCACATCTCCTTGGAGATGCGGTCGCGCACCACCCGGGCGTTCTCCCTGGCCATGCGCAGGCTGGTGCGAATGGAGTTGGGATTGGCGCGCTCTTCGGTGAGGAAGCGCAGCACCCGCGAGGCGTTCACCCCCTGGTCCCCGAACTGCTCCTCGTACATGCTCTCGTAGCCGCCGATGCTGAGCAGCGGGCGCCAGAGCCGCTCCTCGGTCACCAGCTCCTCGGTCTCAAGCATGTGGTGGAGATTGATCTCCAGCAGGCGCGCCGTGTTGTCCGCCCGCTCCAGATAGCGGGACATCCAGTACACCGAATCGGCGATGCGGCTCAGCACGCTTCCGTCCTCAGTCCGCCAGCACCCAGGTGTCCTTGCTGCCCCCGCCCTGGGAAGAGTTGACCACCAGCGACCCCTTGCGCAGCGCCACCCGGGTTAGCCCCCCCGGGACCACGTCGATGTCCTGGCCGTAGATCAGGAAGGGGCGCAGATCGAGATGGCGGGCACCGAGCTCTCCGTCCAGATAGCACACGTGCCGCGAGAGCTGCACCACCGGCTGGGCGATGTAGTTGCGGGGGTTCTCGCGGATCTTGCGGGCGAAGGACTCGCGCTCGCTGCGGGTGGACTGGGGGCCCATCAGCATGCCGTATCCGCCGGACTCCGCCACGGCCTTGACCACCATGCGCTCCAGATTGGCGAGCACCAGCTCGCGGTCGGCCTCGCGGGTCATCTGGTAGGTGGGCACGTTCCTCAGGATGGGCTCCACCCCCAGGTAGTAGCGGATGATGTCCGGCACGTAGGGGTAGATCGCCTTGTCGTCGGCGATGCCGCTGCCCGGGGCGTTGGCGATGGCCACGTTGCCCTTGCGCCAGGCGTTGATCAGTCCGGCCACGCCGAGCACGGAGTCGGAGCGGAACACCAGGGGATCGAGAAAGTCGTCGTCCACGCGCCGGTAGACGACGTCGACGCGCTGCAGGCCCCGTGTGGTCTTGAGGTAGACGACATCGTTCTTCACCACGAGGTCCCGGCCCTCGGCCAGCTCCACGCCCATCTCCTTGGCGAGAAACGTATGCTCGAAGTAGGCCGAGTTGTAGATGCCGGGCGTCAGCACCACGATGTTGGCCTCCGCCGGCCCCCGGGGCGAGAGGTGCTGGAGCGCGCGCAGCAGCAGCGCCGGGTAGTGCTCCACGCGGCGCACGCGGTACTGACCGAAGAAGTTGGAGAGGATGCGCTTCTCGACGATCCGGTTCTCCAGCATGTAGGAGACCCCGGAGGGCGTGCGCAGATTGTCCTCCAGCACCAGATACTCGCCCTGCTCGTCGCGGATCAGGTCGACGCCGGCCACGTGGGTGTAGATGCCGTGCGGGGCGTCCACGTCGAGGATCTCCCGGCGGAAGTCCTTGCCCTGGTAGATCAGGTCCGCCGGCACCACTCGGTCCTTGAGGATGCGCTGGCCGTGGTAGAGGTCCTTGAGGAAGAGATTGAGCGCCCGCACCCGTTGCTTGAGGCCTGCCTCCAGGTGCTGCCACTCCGCCGCCGGGATGATCCGGGGGATCAGGTCGAAGGGCCAGACCCGCTCGATGCCCTCGGTGTCTTCGCTGTAGACCGTGAACGTCACACCGCTGGTGTGCATGGCCAACTCGGCCTCGCGGGTCTTCAGCGCCAGGTTGCGCTGGCCCATGCGGCGGATCGTCTGCCAGAGGTGGGAATAGTGCGGGCGAGGCTCGAAGTCGTCCTGGAAGAACTCGTGGTACCCGACCGAGGGGACCTCGATCTCAGGGGCATGGAGGTTCATGTCGGTCTCCCGCGCGCGCATCCGCGCCTCTATGCAGGAACCATATAGCACAGGCCGTACCAATCCAGGATTGGCGCCTAACCTGCTGAGAAAGCGGGATCTTCCGATGGCGCGAGGCGGTGGCGCGCACCAGCGCGAGGCCGGGGCGGTCCCGGAGGGCGCCGCCGCGCCCCCGAACGGTGCGTGCCTCAGTACATATGCAGCAGCTCGTAGAGCAGGCTGGTGGCGTGCCAGTGGGACTCGCACCCCGGCTCCTGCCGGAAGCACAGGCCGCCATCCGGACGCACCCGGTCGAGCAGGAGGCGCAGGTAGCGCCCCTCGCCGGGCACCTCCACCCCCATCCAGCGCAGGAAGATCAGGGTCTCGGCCACACCGTCCAGGAAGCCGATGCGCACCATGTCCGGCAGGTGCCGCAGCATGTAGGCGTGGCCCCGGTCGATGACCGCCTGATCGCCCCCGGTGAAGTAGAGGCCGAGCACCGCATGGGTGGTCTGGTAGAAGTCGTTGGGTCCGTCCTTGCGGGTAAACGAGCCGTTGGGCTGCTGGGCGGCCTCTGCCCTCGGCACCGCCGCCTCCAGGTAGCCCTCCGAGGTCGGCAGGTCGTAGCGCCCCACCAGGATCAGGGCATTGAACAGGGCGAGGTCGGAGGCGTGCTCCAGGCAGTGGGCCAGGCGCTCCGGCAGGTCCCCAAGGTCGAACGCGTAGCCCGCCTCGCGCAGGAAGGTACCGGTCATGAAGTAGTCGCTCAGGGTGTCGCAGTCGAGCTTCGCGGCATCCTGAGCGGCCAGGTAGTCGCGGACCCGCTCCAGGGCCTCCCGGGTGGGCCCGTCAGCGGAGCGGTCCAGGTTGCGGGCGAGGGTGAACACCAGCGAGGCCACCCGATTCATGTCCGGCGGGCCCTCCGCCTCCATCTCCCTGTCCAGGTCCCGCACCAGCCAGGCGCGGGCGGCCTCCACGGCGTCCGCGCGGCCGGCCGCCCCCGCCGGGCCGGGGCACAGCAGCGCGGCGCCCAGGCAGAGAACGAGGGGCGCCTCGGAAACGAGCCTGAGCACGCGGGGGACCAGGGTGTCCTTCACCGGCATCGGCGTACCTTCTGCGAGTCCGGAGCGAGGGGCGCGGGCCCCCGGCGGAAACCGCATTTTCCGGGCACCGGGAAGGCGGCGCAATGCCGGCGCCGCCACCCGCTCGCGCAAAAAAAGGCCCGCTCCGGAGGACGTGGAGCGGGCGAGCTCACAGGAGGTGGCAAGGAGAATGCCAGATGAGATGAAGCCAGAGGCTTCGGGGTATGACTACGCAATGGTCGTGCCATGTCATATCTGGCTAGCACAACCCCCTGTAATCATGGGGGAAACCCGTCCAGGCAGAGGGGCCGGGCCCTCCCCCCGGGTGTCCGCGGTGCACCATGATGGGGGCCGAGGGCCCTGGCTTGACCCCTTTTCGCACACCCTCGCGCTCAGGCCGCGGGGTCCCTCGCCGCGTCGCTCAGCATGGCCTCCAGCTCGGGTATGCACGACCCGCAGTTGGTCCCCGCCTGAAGCGCCCGACCCAGGGCCTCCACGGAATCCAGCCCCTGCGTCTCGATGGCCGCCCGGATCCGTCCGGCATCCACGTTGAAGCAGGCACAGACCGCGCGGCCCTGGCAGCGCCGGCCGCCCGGCGGCCGGCCGGCGAGCAGGCCGGCGCGATCCACGGCCCCCAACGGCGTGCGGGCGAACAGCGCGCCGACCCAGGCGAGATCCGGCAGGGTCCCCCGCTCGCTGAGGTACAGACAGGCGTGCAGGCGCCCGTCGAGCAGATACGCGGCCCGGTACCGGCCCGCCCCGGGGTCGCGGAACTCCAGCCAGTCGCCCCGCGGGGAGGGCGCCAGCAGCCCCCGCGCCCGATCCGACCAGTCCGGGGCCTCCTCCCCTGCAAGGTGATAGCGCCAGAAGCCCTCGCCGGGCACCCGGACGGCGTAGACGGCGTCACCGGGGTCGATCGACCCCCGTGTAAGCACCACGGCCTCCCAGGCGGGCACGTAGGCGTCCACCCGCACGGGCGTGTGCTTGAGCTCCGGCTGACCCGATATCGGGTCGACCACCGGGTTGACCAGCGCGTCCACCCGGGCGCGACGGGCCGACTGGTCGCTCCAGTGCATGGGGACGAACACCGAGCCCGGCCTCTGTCCGGGATCGGTGTGCACCCGCGCGAGCATCCATCCCCAGCGGCTCTCGATCCGTGCCAGACCGCCCTCGAGCAGACGGCAGGCTCCCGCATCCTCCGGGTGGACCTGCACGAAGGGCTCCGGCCGGTGAGCGGCCAGCCGCGGGACCCCGCCGGTCCGGGTCATGGTGTGCCACTGATCGCGCACCCGCCCGGTATTGAGCACCAGGGGGAAGGGCCCGGCCGGGTCCCGGGCGGGCGGGGTCCCCGTCACGGGCACCAGCCGCGCCTTGCCTTCCGCATGGAAGAAGCGGCGATCCGAGAACATCCGCGCGACGCCCGCCTGCCCTGTCCCGCGCACCGGCCACTGCACGGGGCGCAGGCGCGCGTAGGCCCCGTCGTCCAGGTCCGCCAGTGCGCTGATGTCGAAGTCCCGCCGCCCGGTGTTGTCCAGCCCGGACAAGGCGGCGTGCTCGCGGAAGATCGCGGCGGGTGAGCCGTACTCGAAGGCCTCGCCGAAGCCCATCCGCTGCGCCACCCGCGAGACGATCCACCAGTCCGGACGGGCCTCCCCCGGTGGCTCGCGGAAGGCGCGCTGGCGCGAGATGCGCCGCTCGGAGTTGGTGACGGTCCCGTCCTTCTCGCCCCAGCCAGCGGCCGGGAGCAGCACGTCGGCCAGGTCCGCCGTTTCGGTCCGGCGCACGCAGTCCGAGACCACCAGCAGTCCGCAGCCCGCCAGCGCTCGCCTCACGCGGTCGGCGTCGGGAAGGGTCACCGCCGGATTGGTCGCCATCACCCACAGGGCCCTGATCCGCCCTTCGTCCAGCGCACGGAAAAGGTCGACCGCCTTCAGGCCGGGGGCCCGGGCCATCCGCGGCGCCTTCCAGAACCCACCGACCCGCGCGACGCTCTCGGGCTCGAACCCCATGTGGGCCGCGAGCTGGTTGGCCAGGCCGCCCACCTCCCGCCCGCCCATGGCGTTGGGCTGTCCGGTCAGCGAGAAGGGTCCCGCGCCGGGCAGGCCGATGCGCCCGGTGGCGAGGTGGCAGTTGATGATGGCGTTGACCTTGTCCGTTCCGCAGGTCCACTGGTTCACGCCCTGGGAGTAGAGCGTCACGACGCGGTCGGTGTCCGCGAACAGACGGTAGAAGCGCTCCAGGTCCTGCAGGGGCACGCCGCACCGTCGCGCGAGCGCCGCCGGATCGCCCGCTTCGCGGTGCGCCGTCTCCAGCGCCTCGCCGAACCCCTCGGCGTGGTTGACCAGGAACCGCCAGTCCAGCCGCCCGGCGCGGTCGAGGTGGCGCAGCAGCCCGTTGAAGAGCGCCACGTCGGCCCCGGGCCGCAGCGAAAGGTGCAGGTCCGCGATCTCGCAGGTCTGCGTGCGGCGCGGATCCACGACCACCACCCGCATGCCGGGCCGGGCCTGGCGCGCCGCGCGGATGCGCTGGAACAGGACCGGATGACACCAGGCCGCGTTGGAGCCCACGAGCACGACGAGATCGGCCAGCTCCAGGTCCTCGTAGCACCCCGGGACGGTGTCGGCGCCGAACGCGCGCCGCTGGCCGGCGACCGCCGAGGACATGCACAGCCGCGAGTTGGTATCGATGTTGCCGCTGCCGATGAAGCCCTTCATCAGCTTGTTGGCGACGTAGTAGTCCTCGGTCAGGAGCTGGCCGGAAACATAGAAGGCGACGGCCGCGGGGCCGTGGCGATCGACCACCTCGCGGAATCCGCCCGCCACGGCGTCGACAGCCTCCTCCCAGCTCGCCCGGCGGCCCGCGATCTCCGGGTACAGCAGGCGACCTTCGTCCCCGAGGGTCTCGGCCAGCGCCGCGCCCTTGGAGCAAAGGCGCCCGCGGTTGGCCGGGTGATCCGGGTCCCCCCGGACCGTAACCGGGCCGCCCGGCTCGGCGCGGACCTCCAGCCCGCAGCCCACCCCGCAGTAGGGGCAGGTCGTCTTCGTCGCCTCCGCGGCCACAGGCACGCCGCTCAGCCGCAGGGGCCGGCGGGCGTCAGGCCCAGGAAGACCAGGCCGTCGAGCACGCGCACGGGGTAGGCGGGCGCGCACCCCTCGTCGGGCGCCAGCGCCCGGCCGCTGTCGAGAGACATGCACCAGTTGTGCAGCGGGCAGGCTACCGTGCGGCCGTAGACGATGCCCTCGGACAGCGGGCCGCCCTTGTGCGGGCACCGGTTGCGAAGGGCGAACACCTCGTCTTCCGCATTGCGGAACACGGCGATGTCGCCGCCGGGCGCCCTCACCACCCGGGCCCCCAGGGGCGGGATCTCCTCCAGCCGGCCCACCTCGATCCACTCGGTCCTCGACTCCGCAACCGCTTCCGCACTCATATTCCCCTCCTCGCCCTTGATCCGCGCCGGCATGCCCGCGGCGCCCGGGGACGGCTCCCCACGACTGCGCATCAGCCCACGGCCTCGCCGCCCACGGCAGGCAGGGGGTGGGCCATGGACAGGTCCTTCAGCGGCGTGAACTCATGCGCCGAGCCTCCCCGCGCCCGCTCCCGCCAGGGGTCGTTCTGGGCGATGGCCTGAGACTCCAGGAAGCGCCCGGACAGGGCCTTTCGGCCGGCGGCGTCCTCGACCACCCGGCGGCGCACGTAGTCCAGGCCCACGCGCTCCACCCAGGGGGCGGTGCGCTCCAGGTAGCGGGCCTCCTCCCGGTAGAGCTGGATGAAGGCGGTGCAGTACTCCTTGACCTCCTCGGGCGTCTCCACCCGGCAGAGCATGTCCGTTGCCCGCACCTTGACGCCCCCGTTTCCCCCGACGTGCAGCTCCCAGCCGGAGTCGATGGCCACCACCCCGAAGTCCTTGATGGTGGCCTCGGCGCAGTTGCGCGGGCAGCCGGAGACGGCCATCTTGAACTTGTGCGGCATCCACGAGCCCCAGGTGAGCCGCTCCAGATCTATGCCCATCTGCGTGGAGTCCTGGACACCGAACCGACACCAGGTGGACCCCACGCAGGTCTTCACCGTGCGCAGGGCCTTGCCGTAGGCGTGTCCGGAGACCAGACCGCGCTCGCCCAGAAAGTCCCACATGGCCGGCAGGTCCTGCTTGCGCACGCCGAGCATATTGATGCGCTGTCCGCCGGTGATGTTGACCTCACCCACGTCGAAGCGCTCGGCGGCGTCGGCGATGGCCCGCAGCTGATCCGGCGTGGTCCGCCCGCCCCAGATCCGCGGGATCACCGAGAAGGTCCCGTCCTTCTGGATGTTGCCGTGCACGCGCTCGTTGACGAAGCGCGACTGGGGATCGTCCATCGCCTCCCGGGGCCAGGCGGCGATGAGGTAGTAATTGACCGCAGGGCGGCAGACATGACAGCCGTCCGGCGTGCGCCAGTCCAGAGCGTCGAGCACGGCGCGGACGCTGGTCAGGTGCCGCTCGCGCACCGCCTCGCGCACCTGGTCGTGGGTGTGGTCGGTGCATCGGCACAGGGGCTTGGCCTCCGGTGTCTGGTAGTCGCTGCCGAGCGTCGCCGACAGGATCTGTTCCACCAGACCGGTGCACGATCCGCAGGAGGCCGACGCCTTCGTATGGGCCTTGACGTCCTCCAGGGTGAACAGCCCCTT
>JASFUT010000123.1:0-9019 GCA_050050175.1 Chromatiales bacterium | reverse complement strand
TGGATACCCCAGCACCTGAGTTTGCGTGACGAGGCCGGCCGGCTGGTCGGCGCCGCTCCGCTGTACCTCAAGCTCAATTCTTACGGGGAGTTCGTCTTCGACTGGTCCTGGGCGCACGCCTACGACCGGGTCGGCCTGTCCTATTATCCGAAGCTCGTGAGTGCCGTACCCTACACACCGGTCGCCGGGCCCCGCCTTCTGGTGCATCCGCAAGCCCGGGAGGACGCGGTCTGCGAGAGGTTGATCGATGGCGCGCTCGCCCTCGCGCAGCGGCTCGGTGTCTCATCCCTGCACTGGCTGTTCACGCCCGAGGCGCAAACCGCACGCCTGGAATCCCGCGCCTTCTACCGCCGCACCGGCTGCCAGTTCCACTGGGCCAACCGGGGGTACGCCGATTTCGACGCCTTCCTCGCCGCCCTCACGGCGCAGCGGCGCAAGAAGATCAAGCGCGAACGGCGCAAGGTCGCCGAGGCAGGGGTGAGCTTCCGGCTTCTCGACGGCGCCGGGGCCACCGAGAGTGACTGGCATCTGTTCCACCGGCTCTACGCGTCCACGTTCCACCGTCGCGGCGGCCTGCCCACCCTGTCGCCGGGCTTCTTCAAGGAGATCGCCGCCACCATGGGTCAACAAGTGCTCCTGGTGCTGGCGGATCACGGCGGTCGAACGGTGGCCGGCGCCTTCTGCCTGGTGGGGGACCGGGCGCTGTTCGGTCGCCACTGGGGGTGCACCGAAGCCTTCGACAGCCTGCATTTCGAGGCCTGCTACTATCAGGGCATCGACTATTGCATCCGCCGCGGTCTGGACCGCTTCGAGCCCGGCGCCCAGGGCGAGCACAAGATCTGGAGAGGGTTCCTGCCGACCTACACCTGGTCCGCGCACTGGATCGCCGACCCTAGGTTCCGCGACAGCATCGAGCGGTTCCTGCGCCTCGAGTCCGAGGCGATGGTTGACTACGTCGACGAGCTCGCCGGGCACAGCCCCTACAGGCTGCCCGAGGGTGCGCGAACGACCGCCTGAGCAATGCTTCACCTCCTAGATCCGGCCGACCCCCGGGCCCCCTTTCCAGACCCGTCGAGCGCCGAGCGGGAGCCCAACGGGCTGCTCGCCATCGGCGGCGACCTCAGTGTCCCACGCCTGCTCAATGCCTACCGCGCCGGCATCTTCCCCTGGTACTCCGAGGGCCAGCCGATTCTGTGGTGGTCCCCGGACCCCCGCACCGTCCTCTACCCCGAGCGTCTGAGAATCTCGCGCAGTCTGCGCAAGACCCTGCGCAAAGGGCGTTTCCAGGCGACCGTGGACCGGGCCTTCAGTCGCGTGGTGGAGTCCTGCGCCGCGCCGCGGCCCGGCGAGCCCGGCACCTGGATCACCCGGGGCATGGCCCGGGCCTACGACCGCCTCGCGGCCGCGGGCGCTGCCCACTCGGTCGAGATCTGGGAAGGCGGGCACATGGTGGGGGGACTGTACGGCGTCGCCCTCGGGCGTGTGTTCTTCGGCGAATCCATGTTCAGCCGCACATCGGACGCGTCCAAGGCGGCCCTCGTCCATCTGGTGGATATCCTCCTGGAGGCCGGGTACCGGCTGGTGGACTGCCAGGTCTATTCGGACCACCTCCTCAGCCTGGGCGCCGAGGAGATCCCTCGCGCCGAGTTCGAGCGCTGCCTCGATCGCTGGGTGGACGAGCCTGCGCCCGAAGACGCATGGCGGCGTCCCGCCCCGGTGCCCGTGGCGGTGCCGGACCGCCTAGAGCCTGGGCTGAGCCCATGACCCGGTCGGACCGGCGGGTCTCGCTGGATCTGTACAGGACACCGCCCCACCCCTGTCCCTACCTGCCCGCGCGCCAGGCCGTGAACCTGTTTGTGGACCCCTCAGCCGCACTTGACCCCGCGGCGTACGAGCTGCTGCTGATGCGCGGGTTCCGCCGCAGCGGCGACTACGTCTACCGTCCCGGCTGTCCCGGCTGCCATCGCTGCATCGCCGCGCGCATTCCCGTGCGTGCCTTCCGGCCGAGGCGAAGCCAGCGGCGGGTTTGGTCCGGCAATGCGGGGCGGATCCGGGCGGCCGAGCGTCCCCCGGAGCTCAACCCGGAGCACTTCGATCTGTTCCACCGGTATCTCGCGGCGAGACACCCGGACGGCGGCATGGCCGAAGGCGGCCCGGAGGCCTACCTGGCGTTTCTCAGGGCTCGCTGGAGCGACACGCGGTTCGTCGAGCTGAGGGACGGCGACCTCCTCGTGGCCGTAGCCGTCACCGACCGGACCCCGGGCGCCTTCTCGTCCGTGTACACCTTCTTCGATCCCCGGGAGAGCCATCGCAGTCCCGGCGTCCTCTCCATCCTCTGGCAGATCGGCGAGGCGGCCGACCAGGGGAAGGACTGGCTGTATCTGGGATACTGGATTCCAGGCTGCCGCAAGATGGACTACAAGGCGGACTACCGTCCGATCGAGCTCTACTCGAATGCGGGCTGGCGGCGCTTCGGTCCGGGGGAGCCTTTGGACGTGCCCGAGGCTGAGAGCGGGCGCAGAGGGCGGGACACTTGATCGCGTGTCTTTTTGACCGATAATACCCGGCGCCTATGATACACTCCTGCGCCGTGCAGAGCGGGTATCACACCCATACAGCTGAAACAGGTTTATGGCCAAAGAAGACTTCATCGAAATGGAGGGCACGGTCGTCGAGACCCTGCCCAACACCATGTTCCGGGTGGAGCTCGAGAACGGGCACGTCGTCACGGCCCATATCTCGGGCAAGATGCGCAAGCACTACATCCGGATACTGACGGGCGACAAGGTCACCGTCCAGCTCACCCCCTACGACCTCTCCAAGGGACGCATCACCTACCGCGCCCGCTGATCGGCCCGATCCCCGACCCGACCGGCCCCGGCACGCCGACGCCGCGGGGCTCAGTGCAGCTCTTCCCTCTCGCGCTCCGGCTCGAACGCGAAGCTGAGCTCGTCCCCCTCGACCCCGATCCGCACCAGCCCCCCCTCCGCGAGGGAGCCGAACAGCAGCTCCTCGGCCAGTGGCTTCTTGATGTGCTCCTGGATCACCCGGGCCATGGGCCGGGCGCCCATCTGGGGATCGTACCCGCGCTCCGCCAGCCAGACCTTGGCCTCCGGAGCCACCACCAGTGATACCTTCTTGTCCTGAAGCTGACCCTCCAGCTCGAACAGGAACTTGTCGACCACGTTCTGCACCACCGCACCCGAGAGGGCCTTGAACTGGATGATGGCGTCCAGTCGGTTGCGGAACTCCGGCGTGAAGGTCTTGCGGATGGTCTCCATGGCGTCGCTGGAGTGGTCCTGGGTGGTGAACCCGATTGACGGCCGGCTCATCGCCTCCGCGCCCGCGTTGGTGGTCATCACGAGCACGACGTTCCGGAAGTCCGCCTTGCGGCCGTTGTTGTCGGTCAGGGTTCCGTGGTCCATCACCTGCAGCAGCAGGTTGAACACGTCCGGGTGCGCCTTCTCGATCTCGTCGAGCAGAAGCACCGAGTGGGGATGCTTGTTGATCTCCTCGGTCAGCAGGCCGCCCTGGTCGAAGCCCACGTAGCCCGGGGGCGCGCCGATCAGCCGCGAGACGGTGTGGCGCTCCATATACTCCGACATGTCGAAGCGGATCAGCTCGACGCCGAGGATCCGCGCCAGCTGGCGGGTGACCTCGGTCTTGCCCACACCCGTGGGTCCGGCGAACAGGAAAGACCCGACCGGCTTCTGCTCGTTCCCCAGGCCCGAGCGGTTCATGCGTATGGCCGACGCCAGGCTCTCGATGGCCTCGTCCTGGCCGTACACCACCATCCGAAGGTCGCGGTTCAGGTTCTTCAGCGCCTCGGTGTCGGAAGCGCTGACGTTCTTCGGCGGGATGCGGGCGATCTTGGCGACGATCCGCTCGATGTCCGCCACCCCGACGGTCTTGCGCCGCCTCGAGGCGGGCTGAAGCTGCACGTGGGCGCCGGCCTCGTCGATCACGTCGATGGCCTTATCCGGGAGATGACGGTCGTTGATGTACTTCCCGGAGAGCTCGGCGGCCGCCTGAAGGGCCTTGATCGAGTAGCGCACCTTGTGGTGCTCCTCGAAGCGAGTCTTCAGGCCCTTCAGAATCTCTATGGTCTCGGCCTCGGTCGGCTCGGTGATATCGATCTTCTGGAAGCGCCGGGCCAGCGCCCTGTCCTTCTCGAAGATCCCGCGGAACTCCTGGTAAGTGGTCGAGCCGATGCAGCGCAGATCGCCCGAGGCGAGGACCGGCTTGATCAGGTTGGAAGCGTCCATCACGCCGCCCGAGGCGGCGCCTGCACCTATGATGGTGTGGATCTCGTCGATGAACAGGATGGCGTGCGGCTGCTTCTTGAGCTGGGCCAGCACCGCCTTGAGCCGCTTCTCGAAATCGCCCCGGTACTTCGTGCCGGCCACCAGCGCGCCCAGATCGAGGGCGTAGATCACTGCGCCGCCGAGGACCTCGGGCACCTCGTGCTCCACGATCTTCTTGGCCAGGCCCTCGGCGATGGCCGTCTTGCCTACGCCCGCCTCGCCCACGAGCAGGGGATTGTTCTTGCGGCGGCGGCACAGGATCTGGATGGTCCGTTCCACCTCCAGGCGCCGTCCGATGAGCGGGTCTATCTTGCCCTGTCGCGCAAGCTCGTTGAGATTGCTCGCGTAGCTCTCGAGCGGGCTCCGCCCTGTGCTCTCCTGGGGCTCCTCCTCTTCCGCGGGCGGGCTGCCCCCGGACTCCTCCGGCTCATCGGGCACCTTCGAGATACCGTGGGAGATGTAGTTGACCACGTCCAGGCGGGTGATGCCTTGCTGGTCCAGGAAGTACACCGCCTGGGATTCCCGCTCACTGAAGATGGCCACCAGGACGTTCACCCCGGTCACTTCCTTCTTGCCTGCCGACTGCACGTGGAACACCGCCCTCTGGAGCACGCGCTGAAACCCCAGCGTCGGCTGCGTCTCGCGCCCGTCCTCGCCGGGGATGATCGGCGTTGTCGCCTGGATGAACTCGGAGACCTCGTGCCGCAGCCGGTCGATGTCCGCTCCGCAGGCCCGCAGCACCTCGGCGGCGGCCGGATTGTCGAGAAGAGCGAGCAGCAGGTGCTCGACCGTCATGAACTCGTGCTTCTTGAGCTTGGCGTCCTTGAAGGCCTGATTGAGGGTGAATTCGAGCTCTTTGCTAAGCATCACTATGGTCCGTTCGAACAGCGGCGGCGTTGCCCGCGGAGGCCGGAGGCATACCAATAATGCGACACCCGGCGCCCGGGCAAAGTTCTGGCCAGCGCCTCAGGCCTCCTCCATGGTGCACAGCAGCGGGTGCTGGTGGTCCCGCGAGTAGTCGTTCACCTGCGACACCTTGGTCTCGGCGATCTCCCTGGTGTAGACACCGCAGACACCCATTCCGCGGGTGTGCACGTGCAGCATCACCTGCGTCGCCTTCTCCCGGTTCATCTGGAAGAAGGTCTCGAGCACCTGGACGACGAATTCCATCGGTGTGTAATCGTCGTTCAGCAACAGCACCTTGTACAGGGGCGGACGCTTGAGCTTCGGCCTGCTCTCCTGAACCGCCAGCCCGTGGTCGTCTTGCGCTCGATGGTCTGCCATTGGTCCCGATTCTAGACGAACTGATTCCGGCTTGCCTTCGCTGCGAATGTGGGGGAATTCCTGCCCGGGGGAGCGCCCGAGGGGCAGATCCAAGAGCTTGTATTTTAACGGTTTTGAGGGGCCGGCGACAACCTGAGACAGGCGGGGGGGCCGCCGCCCCCGGGGCGTAAGCCGCTAATTCTATTGGATAAACTTTGACCGCCTCGACACGGCCGCTATACTTCTCCTGCGCGAAGCCCCATCACTGTCCGGCCCGTACGGACGGGGACGGATTCGCGTAAGGCCGCAACGCAGTGAGCCAAAACAATAATCAGCACCAGCCTGTAAGCAGCAAGCATGTGGAGGAGTCAAGCTATGGCCACCGGTGTAGTGAAATGGTTCAACAACGCCAAGGGATATGGCTTCGTAACGCCCGACCAGGGAGAGCAGGACGTGTTCGTGCATTTCTCCGCCATTTCGATGGACGGCTACAAGACCCTTAAAGAGGGGCAGAAGGTCGAGTTCGAGATCAGCGAGGGACCCAAGGGGCTGCACGCCAGCAATCTCCACACCGTCGGAGACTGAGTCCGGGTGAGGCCGGCCGGACCCGCCACCGGGCCGGTCGGCTCGCCCCCTACATGCGCGAGATCAGCGCCTGGCCGAAGCCCGAGCTGCTGAGCAGCGTGGCGCCTTCCATCAGCCGCTCGAGATCGTAGGTGACCGTCCTGGCGGCAATGGCGCCGGACATCCCCCGGATGACCCGATCCGCAGCCTCCGTCCATCCCAGGTGCCTCAGCATCATCTCGGCCGACAGGATCAGGGAGCCGGGGTTGACCTTGTCCTGCCCGGCGTACTTGGGGGCGGTCCCGTGGGTCGCCTCGAACACGGCGATCGAGTCCGAGAGATTGGCCCCGGGCGCAATGCCGATGCCACCGACCTGGGCGGCCAGGGCGTCGGAGATGTAGTCGCCGTTGAGGTTGAGCGTGGCGATGACGTCGTACTCGGCCGGCCGCAGGAGTATCTGCTGCAGAAACGCATCGGCGATGACGTCCTTGACCAGGATCTCGCGGCCGTCCTTAGGGCTCGTGAAGCTGCACCAGGGCCCCCCGCCGACCTCGACGGCACCGAACTCCTCGGCGGCCAGCTCGTAGCCCCAGCTCTTGAACGCACCCTCGGTGAATTTCATGATATTGCCCTTGTGCACCAGGGTCACGGAGTCGCGGCCGTTGTCGATCGCATACTGGATCGCCTTGCGCACCAGGCGCTTGGTTCCCTCGCTGGACACGGGCTTGACCCCAATGCCCGAGGTCTCCGGGAAGCGGATCTTCCGAACCCCCATCTCCCCCTGCAGGAAATCGATGACCCGCCGGGCCTCGTCCGAGCCGGCCGCCCACTCGATGCCGGCGTAGATGTCCTCGGAGTTCTCGCGGAAGATCACCATGTCGGTGAGCTCGGGGCGCTTCAGGGGGCTGGGCGTCCCTTCGAAGTAGCGCACCGGCCGCAGACAGACGTACAGGTCGAGCTCCTGGCGCAGCATGACGTTCAGGGAGCGGATGCCGCCTCCGACGGGGGTGGTCAGCGGACCCTTGATGGCGACCACGAAGTCCTTGATCGCCTCCAGGGTCTCCTCCGGCATCCAGAGCTCCTCGCCGTAGACCCGGTTGGCCTTCTCGCCGGCATAGATCTCCATCCAGGCGATGCGCCGGCTGCCGCCGTAGGCCTTGTCCACGGCCGCATCCACCACCTCCCTCATCACGGGCGTGATGTCGACCCCGATGCCGTCGCCCTCGATGAACGGGATGACGGGATTGTCGGGCACCTTGAGGGAGCCGTCCGCGTTGACGCCGATCTTCTCCCCCTCCGCCGGAACCTGGACCCTGTCGAAAGCCATCTGCCACCCCGCTTGAGCTGTGCAAAATCGCCGTAGTCTATCATCGGGCGGCGAGCGGGCGGAACGGCGGAGGTTCGCGTGTCCCGACTGATCCTCTTCAACAAGCCCTATGGCGTGCTGTGCCAGTTCTCGGGCGGAGGGGGCCCCGGCACGCTCGCCGACTACATCACCGAGCCGGGCGTCTACCCCGCCGGCCGCCTGGACCGCGACAGCGAGGGTCTGCTCGTCCTGACCGACAGCGGGCCCCTGCAGCACCGGCTCACGGACCCGCGTCACAAGGCCTGGAAGACCTACTGGGTGCAGGTGGAAGGCGAGCCCGACGCCCGGGCCCTGGACCGGCTGCGCGAGGGCGTGCTGCTGCGGGACGGACGGACCCGCCCCGCCCGGGTCCTGACCATGGCGGAGCCCGACCTGTGGGCCCGGAGTCCGCCCGTGCGATTCCGAAGGCGGGTGCCCACCCGGTGGCTGGAGATAGCGCTTCGCGAGGGGCGCAACAGGCAGGTGCGCCGCATGACGGCCGCGGTCGGGCACCCGACCCTGCGCCTGGTCCGCGTGGCGGTGGGGCGCTGGCGCCTGGGACGCCTGGGGCCCGGCGAGTGGACGGTCCTGACCCTGTCGGATCGACCGGGTGGCGGCCGGCCTGGGAGGGCGGGCCGGATCGGTTAAGATGATGGGATGCAATGGCGTCCCAGGACCACCGTCGCCGCGGTGGTGCAGCGACAGGGGAGGTTCCTGCTCGTGGAGGAGCGGGTCGGCGGCCGCAGGGTGCTCAATCAGCCGGCGGGACACCTCGAAGAGGGCGAATCCCTCGAGCAGGCTGTGGTCCGCGAGGTGCTCGAAGAGACCGCCTGGCGGTTTCGCCCGCAGGGACTGGTGGGCATCTACCGCTGGCGGTCCTCCCCGGCGGGAGACACCTACGTGCGATTCTGCTTCCACGGACGGGTGGCGGACCACCGCCCCGATCTGGGCCTGGACGACGAGATCGTCGCGACCCATTGGCTCACCCCCGACGAGCTCGAAGACCGCCGGCACTGTCTGCGCAGCCCACTCGTGATGCGCTGCATCGACGACTATCTCTCCGGGGTGCGCTATCCCCTGGGTCTGATCAGCGATCTGGATTGACGATTGAAATCGATCCGAGCCACTGACCGGTACAGCCGGCCGATCCGCGGTCCCGGCCCCGCCGCACGGCGATGTGGCCGAGGGGGCCCCGGACCTTGAGCCGCTCGCCTCCGGGACGGGTCGTGGTGGGTATGTCGGGGGGCGTGGACTCGTCCGTCGCCGCCCTTCTGCTGCGCGACCAGGGCTGGGACGTCCGGGGCCTGTTCATGAAGAACTGGGAGGAGGACGACGCGGACGACCATTGCGCGGCGGCGGAGGACCTGGCCGACGCCCGAGCGGTGGCGGAGCGGCTGGAAATTCCGCTGGAGACGGTGAACTTCAGTGCCGAGTACTGGGATCGCGTGTTCAGCCATTTCCTCTCCGAGTACCGGGCCGGGCGCACGCCCAATCCGGACGTGCTCTGCAACCGGGAGATCAAGTTCCGGGCCTTTCTGGACTA
>JASFUT010000122.1:0-9037 GCA_050050175.1 Chromatiales bacterium | reverse complement strand
TGAACGAGTGGGCGGGGGACAAGTCCCGTCCGGTCGTGAGCATGAAGTTCGAATAGCGGGCCCGAACCGGACACCACACAGGCGGGCCCGCGTGCCCGTCCCCGACAGAGGCAGGGGGATGAGATGACACTGACCAAGTTCCTACTCAAGCACCAGTGGCCGTTCTGGCTGGGGGGCCTGCTGGTCGGCCTCGCAGAGATCATGTTCTATTACCGCTACGACATGTTCATCGTCGTCACCACGGGCTTTGCCCAGATGTATGCCACCAGCGAGCAGCATCTGATGGGGCTGGACTGGGTGGGCCGGGTCTACGAGCCCGGCATCCACTGGGTCATCATCGGCGCTCTGCTCGGGGCGCGCCTGGTGGCGATGCTGGAAGGCGAGTCGCGAGGCTGGGTGCGGTACAGCCGGCGCATGCTGGTGCTCTCGTTCATCGGCGGGCTGCTGTTCTCCTTCGGGACCCGGATTGCCGGGGGATGCACGACGCACCACTTCATCGGCGGCCTGCCCTCGATGAGCATCGCGTCCTGGGTGGTGCTCCTCTCGGGCATTCCCTTTGCCTTCCTTGCGTTCAAGATCGCCCTCTGGGCCGGACAGGGGGGGTATTTCCGCCACCAGGAGACCCGCAACGTGGCGCGCGAGCACAGCCGTGATCCGCTGCAGCCGCAGCCAGGCTATGACCCCAATTACAGGCCGATGCGGGACCCCTGGCGGATGCTTCTGAACCTGTTCCTCATCACCTTTGTCGGGATGCCGCTGTATTTCGCGCTGTTCACGGATCAGATCGCGGGAGCCGCGGCCGATATCGGATGGTTCGAGGTGGCCTGGCAGGGAATCGTCGGCATCATCCTGGGCTTCGGCATCGCCAAGTGCGGCTTCGGAACGGAATGCTCGGTCATGGCGCCCGAGGCCACCTTCACCAAGGCGAGCTTTTACCAGAAGGGCGGCGTGCCGATGGCGACCTACGCCATGTTTCGCGGGATGCTGCCGCTGCAAGGCTTCATGGTCGCCATCGTGATCTTCAACCTGTTCATCCTCGGGTCCTGGATCATGGGCACGGGCAGCATCCCCAACGCGTCGGGCGACATGGGCCTGTACTGGGGCCACATACTGGGCGGGCCGCTGCTCGCCATGGGTGCCGTCTTCATGATCGGCTGCGAGGTGAGGACCTACGCGCGCCTCGGCCTGGGCTACGCCACGGCGCTGTATGCGCTGCCCGGCTTCTTCATCGGCTACATGCCCTACACCCTGTTCAAGGATCAGATCGATTCCGTCGTCTTCGGCGAAGGGCTGACCTACTTCATCACGATTCCGGAGTGGGCCTCTTTCACGCTCGGCGGAACCGAGCTGATGTGGAATATCGCCTACAGCGCCATTCTGATAGGGATTCTGGTGTTCTCGTTTGCCTACGGGCGGAGCTTCCTGGGCACGAGCTGGAAGGGCATCTTTTCCAAGAACACGGACGAGCTGGTCTATACGACGCCCCGGGTGGCGGATGCGGCGAATAAACCGGCGTCGGTGCCGGCGACCTGAGGGCAGGCCCGTGCCCGGCTCCGGGGCGAATCGCGCTTCCGCTCGGAGCCGGCGGGGCTACAGTGAATCAACGCAGGAGGAGATAGTCATGGCAATCACATTCGGACACAGGGCCCAAGGGGCGGGTGGGAGCCCGTCCATCGTGCGTGTACCGGCGTCCGCCGCGGTCGTCGCGTGCGCTGCAATGGCGGGCGCCGCAATAGCGGGCGAGGGGCAGAAGTACGAGGGGACGGTATTCGTCGCGGGCCATGGAGGTCACGTGGCGCAGGTGGCCGTCACCATGGACCCTGGAAACACCGATTCCCCCCTCAGGGTCAAGGCGCGCGAGCGCGACGACGCCAGGCTCGACATCTCGCTCAAGAAGCACGCGAACGGGACTTCCCAGTACAAGCTCCACGACGTGCGCCTCGATGGAAACACCTTGTACTGGTCCACCTACAATACCGATGAAAACCTCAATCTCCACTACGGCGCCGTGGACCTGAGTGACGGCAACAAGGTGATCGCCGACGTCGCGGTCCCCGTGGACCCGAGATCGACCAAGCCCGCGTTGAAGCCGGACGCCATGCCTTTCTACTGCGCGTCGGGTCAGACCAAGAGCTATTTCATGCCCATGACCATGTCGAACGAGGCGTACATCTCGGTGATCGACAAGAAGGACCTGAGCAAGTCGTTCAACGTCTTCCTCGACAGCGTGCTTCCGGACGCGAACTACAAGTTCCTGCACGGCAGCACGGATCCGACGGGAACCAAGTTTCTGGCAGTGGTCAATCTCAGCGATGTGCCGCAGGGCAACATGACGGGCGAGCATCTGATGATGCTGTTGGACGCCAAGGCCCTCGAGCAGGGCAAGGTCGTCAAGCTGGCCGAGGGGATCATATTCGGGGACGGAAGCGGTCCCTTCGGTGCGAGCATTACGTTCCGCTCGAGCTGGTCGGATGACGGGTCCAGGATCTTCATTGCCGGCGGGGACCGGGTCTGGGTCATCGACGCCAATGACCCCGAGCTCCAGCCACTGAACGGGGTGGAAGGTGATACGCAGATCGGAGGCCAGGCCCATGACATGATGCCGACGTCGGACGGCAGGTATGCGCTCATCACTCTGCGGACCAAGCCTTACACCGATGCCGAGGATGCGGGCAAGATGGACGGGGCGCTGCAGGTCTACGACGTCGCCAACAGCCACACCATCGGCGAGCCGGTATCCGTCTGCAACGCTTGCCACAAACAGTCTGCGGGGGGCTACCTCAACGCGGTCCTGTGCGGCATGGACGGACAGGTCAAGCCGATGTGAGTGGGCGTCGGCGATTGCCGCGAGCCGCCGCCCGCCGCGGCATCGCCCCGCCCGCCGTGGCGGCGCGGCGTGACGGTGCGGGGTACGGCGGCCGAAGGATAGAGCACGTGAAATCCGACCAAGACAATAAAGGAGATAGGCATATGAATGTTCGAGAGGCATCCCACCGGGTCAGCGGCAGGATTTGTGGCCTGACCAAAGGCGCCCTGGGGGCGGCGACCCTCGCTGCGGCAATGCTGCTGACGGCGCCCCTCCCCGCCGTGGCGGAGGACGACGCCAATCCGGCCATCTGGAAGATGGAGGTGCAGGACAACTACGCGGCCCTGCTCGAGGATGTGAAGTCGGGCTTGGAGGCCCAGCAGTTCACGGTCCTGTATGTGAGCGATCTCGCCGGCGCGCTGGCCACGAACCGCGAAGTCCTCGGCGTGGACAAGTGGAACACCATCGGCTTCGACCAGGCCCAGGCGGTGCAGTTCTGCTCGCTCCTGTTCAATCAAGAGGTGCTGAACCTGAACATGGACTATTCGGTGCTCTGTCCCTTCAAGGTGGTCCTGTATTCCATGCAGGACAAGCCGGACATGGTGACCATTCTCATGGTTCGGCCGACCTACGTGCTCGCTCACTACAAGGACCCGAGTGCGGCGGAGATCGGCAAGAGGATCGAGGACCGCATCATCGCCGCCCTCAAGGAGGCCATGCCGCACTGAGGTCCGCCGGGGTCGGGCGAGTGGGAGCGACAGGGCCAGAGCCTCGCCGCGCGCGACGGGCGGCCTGGTGGTCGGGACGGGGGCGGCCGTCGGCCGCCCCTGCGTGCATCGTCCGCGAAGGGCATCCACCCCTCGGGCGATGTCGGCCGATGCGCCCGGCATCGAGGCGATCGGGCCGGTCTCGCCGCATCCTGGGGGCAGCCACCCTGACGCTGCTGGTGGCGGCCTGCGATCGGGGCGGTCCGATGACGACGGCGGGGGACGCCACAGCCGTGCGGTCCTACACCGCGCGCGGCGTGGTGCTCGAGGCGACCGACGACGCGCTGACGGTCCACCACGAGGCGATCGACGACTTCGTGGGGTCCGACGGTCGGGTGATCGGAATGGATCCAATGGCGATGCGTTTTCGGCGGGGCAGGGGTGTGGGCGCGGGAGCCGTCGACGAGGGCGACAAGATTCGGTTCCGGTTCGATGTCCGCACCGACGGGCATCCTTACCTGATCACCGAAGCCCGGAAGCTGCCGCCGGGTACGGTCATGGATTTCCGTGCGGCGCGCCCGCCCGGACCCCCGTGAGGGCGCGGTGATGCAACTGGGCGGGCACCGGGCAGCCAGGATTCGCCAGGCCGGTCGAGGGCGGCTGCCTGTGATCACGGCATTGTTCTGGGCGCTGGCGTTGACCGCGGCCGTCGTGATCACCGGCTGTAATCAGGAGGGGCCCAGGCTCGGAGCGGGTGATCCCGCACCGCAATTCCGGCTGGCAGGGCGAACGGGCGAGCCGTTGTCGTTTCCCCGGGATCTCCGCGATGAGGTGGTGGTGCTCCTCTTCTGGGCGGACTGGTGCACCTACTGTCGTGAAGAGCTTCCCGAGG
Source organism: Chromatiales bacterium (assembly GCA_050050175.1). GTDB lineage: Bacteria > Pseudomonadota > Gammaproteobacteria > Chromatiales > Chromatiaceae > CAVQCX01. The sequence continues at coordinate 4,632 of JASFUT010000122.1, read as the reverse complement.
TCTGCGACCGGCTTGTCGCCCGCACCGACCAGGGTCTCGAGGTGCTGGCCGTAAACGCGGGTCAGACCCCGGAGGTGGTGGAGGCTTTCCTGAGGGACAGGCCCGTCTCCTGCCGCGTGCTGCTCGACACCGACCTGCGGGTATCGGATCGCTACGGCGCGAGAATGCTCCCGGTGGCCTTCGTGATCGACCGTCGGGGCGTTATCCGCCAGCGCATCATGGGGCGCACAAGCCCCGCCGCCCTCTCGCAGATAGTGGAGGGCCTCCTGTGAGCGGCCCGGCATGCGCCGCCACACGTAATTCCTGCCGGATCGCCGCTCCGGAGGGCGGTCGCCACCGACGGCCGCGGTCACACTCGAGGACTGAGCCATGACACTGTTCAGAGTCGCACTCAGGAACCTGCTCCGCAGGCGGTTCCGCACCGCCTCGATCGCCCTGGCGGCGGGGCTCGCATGCGGACTCCTGTTCGCCGCCACCGCCACCCTGCAAACCGTGGAAGGCACCCTGGACTCGGGCGCCCGCCGCCTGGGCGCGGACATCATGGTGGTGCCCGCCGGCCACAGCGCGGACGCGAGCAGGCTGCTAATCGCCGGCGAGCCGTCCAATTTCTACATGCGCGACGACGTCGTGCGCCGGATCGCCGAGCTGAGCGACGTGGAGGCGGCCGCGCCACAGATCTTCGTGACCTCGGCGAATCTCGAGTGCTGCAGCAACCCGCGCGTGCTGCTGGTGGGCTTCGATCCCGATCGGGACTTCACCGTCGGCCCCTGGGTACGCTATCTGCACAGCCGCTCGCAGGAGGACGCCGCGTCGGTCATCGTCGGCGCCAACACCCTGTATGCCACCGAAGGGACGTACATGACGTTCTTCGGCAAGCTCTTCAAGATGGTCAGCTCGATTCAGCCCACGGGGATGGCGTTCCTCGACGAGTCGATATTCATGACCATCGACGATGCCCGGGACATGGTGCGGGTCTCCGCGGAGCGCTCCTCGCAGCCGTTGACCCTGGCGGCCGACCAGATTTCCACCGTCATGGTGAAGGCGCGCCAGGGCGCGGATATCGGCAGCCTCGCCGCCCGTATCGCCAATGTCATACCGGGTGTCCAGGTGGTCGCCATACCGGAGCTGACGGCAACGGTGCGCCGCGACCTTAGGGCGAACATCTGGGGCATCGTCGCCGCGGGGGTCGCCAGCTGGCTGATGACGCTGCTCGTGGTCGGGGTCACGCTCTCCCTCGCCATCCACGAGCGACGACGGGAGATCGGGCTGCTGCGGGCGATGGGGGCCACGCGGGCCCACGTGGTCGGCTTGCTGCTCTCCGAGGTTCTCCTGGTGACGACCGGGGGCGGCCTGCTGGGCATTCTCGCCGGCGGGCTGGTCTTCGGCCGCTACCTCGCGACCCGGGACGGGACGCTGGGCGCGATCCCGTTCCTGGCTCCCTCGCCCGTCGATGTCGCCCTGTTCGCATTGCTCTGCCTGGGGGCCGTCGCATTCTCCGCCGCGCTCGCCGCCATGGCGCCGGCACTGCGCAGTGCGCGCACCGAGCCCTACGAGGCGATACGCGGAGGCGCATGACCCATGGGAGCGCCCGCCCGCGGGGGCCGTGCACGCGCGGACCTCGGCCTGGGGCGCGTCTCGGTCGCGATGCGCAACCTGCGAAGGAGCCTGTTCCGGAGCCTCGCCATAGGTGCCGCGATGGCCCTGATGGCGGGCAGCCTTCTGGCGATCGTCGCGACGCTCCAGGTGGTTCAGTCGGGTGTCACCCGGGGCGCGGGGAAGCTGGGCCCGGACATCGTCGTGGTCCGTCGGGGGGCGCCGCGGACGCCCGGGCCGGAGTCGGCGGCGTCGTATCTCGACTACTCCGCGGTCGAAGAGATCAGTGCGGTGGAGGTCATCGTCCCGCAGTATGGCGGAAAGCCGCCCCTGCACCTTCCCGGGGTCGCCGCGGTCTCGGCACAGCTCTCGCTGTGGCTCGAGAGCCTGCCCTGGGCAGGGGGCCGGGCGGTGCAGCTGATCGGGTTCGAGCCGGAAACCGACCTGACGGTTCGGCCCTGGGTGCGCGAGGGGCTCGCCAAGCCCATGGGGCCGGGCGAGGCCCTGGCAGGCCATTCCCTGGGTCAGCTTCTGCACCGCGATATCGAGATGGCCGGTGAGCGATTCGCGGTGGTCGGCGTGCTGGACCGGACCGGGACCGCGGAGCTGGACCGGAGCGTCTTCGTGGACCTGCCGGTGGCGTGGAAGCTGGCGGAGCGGGTGGGGGCCGGCCTGCCCGACGGCGAGATCCTCCGTCCGGTGACGCGTGTCATGGTGCGTGCGCGCCCCGAGTTCGAGACCCAGCGGGTCGCCAACTTCATTCGAAGCACCGTACCGGACGTCGACGCCAGACTGTCGGACAGGGCTCTCACCGCTCTCGGTACGCAGATGCGCCTGTCCGTGGGCAATCTGGTCCTCATCGCCGGGGCGATCTGGCTCACTGCGCTTCTTCTCGTCGGCTCGGCCTACTCGATGGTGGTCCGCGAGCGACAGCGTGAGATCGGTCTTTTGCGGGCGATGGGGGCGACAAGGGGCGGCATATTCGCAATGGTCTCCCTGGAGATACTGGCAGTCTGCACCGCCGGCGGGGTGCTCGGGGTGGCCCTCACCCTCGGGGCGCTGGCCGCCGTCGGAGGCGCGGTCGGGGACCTCTCCGGGCTGGCATGGACTTCGCCCGACCCCGAGCGGATGCTGGGCCTGGGGCTGCTGTGCGTCCTCGCGGCCCCTGCCACGGGGCTGCTCGCGGCATTCGCGCCGACACTGCGGGCGGTCAGCCTGGAGCCCCACGCAGCCATCCAGGATGCACCCTAGTCCGATGGCCGGCCGCGGGTCGTCGGGACATCGAAGAGCCGCGAGGCGGGGAACGGACCATCCATGATCGAGGCGAACGGGCTGTGCAAGCATTACGGGAAGGGCGACCGGCAGGTCAAGGCGGTGGATCAGGTCGATCTGAGCGTCGGGCCAGGGGATTTCGTCTCCATAATGGGCCACTCGGGGAGCGGCAAGACCACCCTGCTCAGTCTCATGGGTGGGCTCACCCGTCCGACCTCCGGTACGGTGCGCGTGGACGGCGTGGATCTGTGGGGCATCCGCGACCAGGCGCTGGCGCGGCTCCGCAACCGCCGGATCGGATTCGTCTACCAGTTCGCGAGCCTCATCCCCACGCTGACCGCGCTGGAGAACGTGGTGCTGCCGGTCGTGTTCGGCACCCCGCCGCCCGACGCCAGGGAGCGGGCGATGGAGCTCCTCGGGACCCTCGGCATGGCGGACCGCTCGGGTGCCTACCCGGGGCAGCTGTCCGGGGGAGAGCAGCGGCGGGTGGCCATCGCCCGCTCGTTCATCAACCAGCCGGCCGTCGTGCTGGCGGACGAGCCCACGGGCGACCTCGACGAAGAGACCGAAGCGGAGGTGCTCGAGTTCTTCACGCGGATGAACCGCGAGCAGGTGGCGTTCGTGCTGGTGACCCACAGCCGTGAGCTGGCGGCGCTCGGCCGCGTCCGACTGCGGATGGATCACGGGCGCCTGATGCGGCTGTGAGAATCTATCGCGCGGTTTGAGTGGCGATGCCCAGGGCGGATCAGATCCACCAGGCGGCGACCGCCCCGACCACCGCCCCAACCGCGTTGCGGGCCACGTCCGCCCAGGTGCCGTAGCGTCCCGGCCGATAGCGCTGAAGGTACTCGATCAGGGCGCCGAGGCCGGTGGCGAGTCCGACCGCGAGGGCGGTGCGGCCAGGCGGCTCCATTTCGCTCAGACCGAGGGTCCACGACCAGAGGGCGGCGACGACGGCATAGGCCGCGACGTGCATCGCCTTCTGGACCCGCTCGGGCACCGCCCGGACGGCCCGGGAATCGCCCGGGAGGACAGAGACCGTCAGCACGGCGATGCTGGCGAGGAGGGCGAGGGTGAGCGGCAGCGGCATGGCGAGCTCGGGCCTGGGGGCTCTCGGAAGATTGTTGCCGGGCAGAGAGGGCGGCTCACTCCGGCCCGCCGGCCCTGTTCCCGCCCCGACGAAGCGCGGCGTAGACCGTGCCCCCCAGCAGGCCGAAGAACAGGTCGCCCAGGGTATCCGCCAGGTCCCCCAGCTCCCGGGTGCCGGCCAGGGTGTCGAGCACCAGCTCGTGGAGCTCCCAGAGCACGGCCGCCAGGGCGGTGCAGGCGATGATCAGGAGTTTTTCAAGCAGGACCGGCCCGAGGCGGACCACCCCCGCTTCACGTCCGACATCGACGGCCCGGGCCGTGACGTGGGCGACCGCGAGCCCCCCAACGAAGTGCATCGGGATGTCCAGGTCCGGGAACCGCTGGTAGAGCTGCAGGGCGTTCAGAACGACATGAGCGGCCAGCACCGTCGCGGGAGCCCATGCGCTGCGGCGAAGGATCGCCGCGGTGAGGGCCGCTTCCCGGCTCATGCGGCCTCCGGGGCCGGCGCGCCGCGCTGCATCGGCGCAAGCAGCCCGGAGTCGCGGCTGGGCCCGCGCAGCGCGGGCCTCGATCGCTCTGTCTCCACGACCGCGGCGGCCGCCACAGGGGGTCTCGCGAGGGCGCTGCGGCCCGCCTCGCCGACGCCCCCCAGGACCCTGCCCGCGGCCGCAGCGGGTG